>JBDHVQ010000191.1:0-4035 GCA_039809845.1 Clostridiaceae bacterium
GCCCTTTCTGCAAGAGCTCCGTGTCCTATTTCCCTTCTTCCGGGTCCTCTCAGTGGTCTTACTTCACCTACTGAATATGAGGGGAAGTTGTAGTGATGGATATATCTCTTGCTTTCTTCTTCAGAAATACCGTCGAGTTTCTGGATTTCTCCTATGGAACCTAAAGTTGCAACGGTCATAACCTGGGTCTGACCCCTTGAGAAAAGACCTGAACCGTGGGTTCTCGGTAGAATATCAACTTCAGCCTTAAGTTCTCTTATCTCGTCAAAGGCTCTTCCGTCTATTCTCTTATGTTCATTTATAGCAAAGTCTCTTACTATTTCCTTCTGCATCTGGTAGATTACTTCCGCGATGTCTGCCTTTTTTGAAGAATATTCATCGCCGTACTTTTCCATGAAGTGCTCCGAAATCTTTTCCCTCGCATTTTCCATCTCTTCGTTTCTTTCAGTCTTGATTGCTTTGGAGTAAACAGAATTTATAAGTTCTCCTGCAAATTCCCTTACGTCTTTTTCGGTTTCGGAAGCAATTTCGTGCATTTTGACTTCCTTCTTTTCCTTGCCGTATTTTTCCCTCGCTTCTTCCTGAAGGTCAATTATAGGCTGGCATTTTTCAAAGCCGTAGTTTATTGCCTTTATCATGGTGTCTTCATCTATTTCCTGGGCACTGGCTTCAATCATCATGACTCTTTCCCTTGTTGCAACAACGGTAAGTTCAAGTTCAGTAACTTCCCTTTCCTTTGAGCCGGGGTTTAGGATGAAATTGCCGTCTATAAGTCCTACCTGAACTGCAGCCACGGGAGTAGTAAATGGAATAGAAGAAATGTAAAGAGCAGTTGAAGCTGCGTTTATTGCAAGTATTTCAGGAAGATTGTCATTTTCAACTGAAACTACTGTACATACCACCTGAACATCGTTTCTGAGTCCCTTGGGGAAAAGCGGCCTCAATGGTCTGTCTGTGGCTCTGGCTGAAAGAATAGCTTTTTCGGTAGGTCTTCCTTCCCTCTTTATAAAGCCACCGGGAATCTTACCTACTGCATAGAGTCTTTCTTCGTATTCAACGGATAACGGGAAGAAATCAATACCGTCCCTTGGTGATTCACTCATATTTACGTTTACGAGGATCACCGTATCGCCGTAGTTCATGAACATAGCTGTATCGGATAAGAAACCAACCTTTCCGATTTCAATGCCCATTTCCTTGCCGGCTACTTCTGTCTTAAGCATCGGATTCATTAAAAAATCTCCTTTTTATAAGGGATACCATATACTTAATTATAGTCCGCGCACTTCAAATCAGATCACCGGGAATCAATGAAATAATAAAAAAACACAGGAGATTTAAAATGTCCGGATTATAATTAGATATACGGGTACCCCCAAAATTTATATACCCGTTAATTATACCAAATAATCCATATAAAATCCCAGTTTCTCATTACAAAAAATCACGACTGAAATCTGACTGAAATCTGGTCCTGAATACGACTTAAACATTGCAGTCATCTGAACAGCCTCAGAGATAATTACTTCATTAAGTTAAAGGTGTGGTCAAATTACCAGAGACAAAAGTCCCAAATCCCCATAAAAGAGCGACTGTCTTTATTTTTCATCCCTAAGTGGTCTCAGGACTTTATACATGTACTTTACAGGGTAGTATTTTCCGTCAGTAAACATTGCATATGGTCTTTCTCCGGAAAATACAAAACCCTTTTTAATGTAGAGAGCCTGTGCCCTTTCGCTCTCAGAAAGCACTTCAAGTTCCATTATTTCATATCTTTGACGGGCAAAATCAATTACTGAATCCATGATATGTGAACCTGCACCCAGTCCCCAATATTCTTTTAAAACACTGATCCCCAGTTTACATATATGACTTGTCCTTTCTCTTCTCCTGGAGCCTGATATTCCGGACTGACCAATAATTCTTCCTTCGCTGAGCGCAATTAACATCAGAGAATCTTCAGAACCAGCACTTTCTGAAAGGAATTCCTTTTCCTTATCTTCCTCAATACCGATACCTTCAGATCCGAAAGTTAAGTTTATGCTTTCCCCGCCGATTTTCTTAAGGTATTGAAGTATAGAAGCAGCATCGGACGGGAGAGCTTCTCTTATGACAATTTCACGTCCGTCTTTTAATAATACGTGCCTTACAGGAAATTTAACCCTGGACATTTCCCCGTTTCCATTTCGAACATCCTCAAATTCCATGATAATTTCTTCTCCCTGAATTATGTTTTTAATCAGTTTATCACCATATAAAATTATCCATAAAAAGATATTTTTCTTTAAAAATATTTGTATTTTCTCATCCGCTGTCATATAATAAATCCTGTTACAGAAAAACATCATGCAGGTGTGCTGGAATTGGCAGACAGGCACGTCTCAGAAGCGTGTGTCTAGCGACGTATGGGTTCAAGTCCCATTACCTGCACCACGGCATCCATTATGATGCTTGAAAACTAAAAAATACAGCTCCCGGAAACTTGTTCTCGGGGCTGTATTTTTTTACTTATTCTATGTGCCAGGAAATCTGTTAAAGCAAAAGTCTTTGAATGTTATTCCAGGGAAATTTCAAACTCCTTTGTAGGTCCAAAGAATCCCCCGACTTCAAAAGTTACCGTATCTGTATCGGATTCAAGTTTGAAAATTCTTACTAACCCCTTTTTTACTCCGTCCTTCTGGACCTGCTTTGTAAAGACGGTAATATCATTATCAAGGGTCTTGTCATCGAGTTCTACTCCTTCCTGAAATGCCTGGAAATTTCCTGCGAGCCATGGACTGGTTGTATCGGATTTATTTTTAAAATCATATGTGATTTTAAGTAAATCCTTTTCTTTCTCAATCTTGGTGATTGTTATCTCAAAAACATCGCAGTCGATTGCTTCATTCATAAGGTCACTGTTCTTTTCGGAAAGCGGGTTTCCTTTAGCCGGGTCTGATTTCTTGCCGCTCACTGAAGGCTTGGTGTTTTTAGACCCATCTTCAAAACCTTTTTTATAAGCTTCTACAGGGTCCATTTTTTTAACCTCACCAGGTACCTTGATATCACCGAATACAGGGACACTTAATCCGAGAGTTAATAACATAACCATAAAACCTGTCTTGACTTTTTTCATATCACACCTCTTTTAATAGTATTCTGATGTAACTGATTTAAATATACCAGTTTTATTATGAAAGTAAACAGTCAGGTACTGTAAAATTTTATGGACAAAATATTGCTGGAACGAAGATTTTATGATTACTATGACTTTTGTAAGTCTATTCCATTCCGAGGGATTTCATAGCTTCATTTCTTAAATTACTGAATTCATCAGAAAGTCTGTTTCTCGGGTAAGGAAGATCTATATCCATTATTCTTTTTATCCTGCCGGGTCTTGGTTCCATAATTATTACCCTGTTGCTCATATATATTGCTTCGTCCACGTCGTGGGTAACCATTATCATGATATGGTGGTTTTCATTCCAGAGTCTTAAAAGTTCTTCCTGCATATTGATTCTTGAGAAGGCATCGAGCTGACCCAGTGGTTCATCGAGCAGGAATACTTCAGGTCTGTTGATTACTGTTCTTATAAGGGATACTCTCTGAGCCATACCGCCTGAAAGCTGGGACGGATATGATTTTTTGAAATCACTTAAGCCCACCATTTCAATGAGTCTTTCTGCTTTTTCCCTTCCTTTTTTACCCTGAATATTCTGGGAGAACATCACGTTGTCTTCAACTGTGAGCCATGGAAAAAGTGTGGGCTTCTGGAATACCATTCCCCTGTTTTTATCAGGTCCTTCTATGGGCTTTTCTCCGAGGAGAAGCTCCCCTTCAGTGGGTTCAAGGATTCCAGCTATAAGTCTTAATATTGTTGATTTGCCGCACCCTGAAGGCCCGATAATACTTATGAATTCACCGTCTTCAACTGAAAAGGAAACATTGTCCAGGGCTTTTGTTGTATTTTTTACGTCAGAGCCTGTAAATATCTTGGTGATGCTTTTTACTTCGAGCTTCATTTTACCGCTCCTTCCTGCCACCTTAAAACTTTCC
>JBDHVQ010000192.1:0-4019 GCA_039809845.1 Clostridiaceae bacterium
TTTTAAGTCAATTCTATCCGTCATAATCCTTCATGACAAGCCGGTAGTATCCGGACATATTAGAACATCACTAACAACTGTCTTGTCTCTTATCTTTATGTCTTCTGCAAGGATTCTTGCTTCATCTGTTATTTCAGTGGGATATCCTATTATTTCAAGAACCCTCAATGCATTGGTACCTGAGGATATTCCCTCTTCGATGGTGTATGGGAAATAAAGCTGATTGTCCCTTACTGTACCCCCGAAGTGATACTGATCGGTTTCTCCCTTAAGTTCCCTTATCATTTCGATATCATGGGTCGATACAAGGAGGAGGCAGTTGGAGTCCCCGAGGTAATCAATTATTTTTGCCGAGGCCGCAATCCTCTCTTCAGG
This sequence comes from Clostridiaceae bacterium, assembly GCA_039809845.1. Classification (GTDB taxonomy): domain Bacteria; phylum Bacillota; class Clostridia; order Clostridiales; family Clostridiaceae; genus JG1575. The sequence continues at coordinate 376 of JBDHVQ010000192.1, forward strand.
GTTTGTTCCCCTGAATATTTCATCTATTACATAAAGCCCGGCTTTTTCCGGGTTTAGTGCATCGATGAGTCTTTTTACGGCTTCCGCTTCACTTAAAAAATAGCTCTTTTTACCTGAAATATCTTCTTCAGGGGACATTGATGTCATTATATTGAACGGGGAGCCTATGTATTCATCACAGAATGCGACTCCAAAGGTTTCAGCCGTCACAGCACTGAGTGCCAGGGCTTTTAAAAAAGTGGACTTTCCACTCATATTGCTTCCTGTGATTACAGAAGGTTTTCCGGAGAGCACCACAGAATTTCCCACACAGTCTTTTACGAGCGGGTGGACGAGATTTTTTACACTTAAAAATTTCTCTTTTCCGCTTCTTTTTGCATCACATAAGGGTACATCTTCTGTTTTAAGTTCTTCTGTAACTCTAGCAAATGACAGAAGGGCATCTGTTCTTCCAAGGTTTTTTGTAACTTCAAGAATTTCCCTGCTGTCTGTCTTTAAATTCCTGACGGTAAAATAGTAAACAATATGCTTTATGAGAATATATGAACTTACAGCATAGAAAACCTGGTTGGAACTTAAAAGAAGGAGAAGATTGAAATTCCTGTCAGCGCCTTTTATTTTTTCAAGGGATTCTTTAAGTTCACTATAAACAGGGGAATTGAGCTTTGTAAGTTTCCCAGCTGCCTTTATTATTTTACCCAACACAACAAGGGAACCTATTTCAAAATCTATCCCTTCTGAAGTTATTCTTTTCTTTATGCTGAGGGATCTGTCAGCTGCTGACTGAAGCATTGTAGCGGCAAGAAGGGAAGGTACTGTGCCGTAGATGAAGAATTCACCCTTCCCTGTAAAAAGGAGTAGGATCAGGGTGATAAGTATTGCAGCTGCTAGGGGAAACATGAGAAAAACAAGATACGGTGAAAAGGATCTTGGTCCCTCAATAGCTGCTGTATAATCCCCGGTCATTTCAGGTCCGCATTCCCTCAGTATCCTTTCGGTGGCATTGCGAAGGTTTCTGTCATTTTTAAATTCATTGATTGTTTCAAGGTTTTTTTCAGTATTGCCTGAAAGGGGGGTTCTAAGAATATCCATGAATGCATAGCTTCCGGGAGCTGTATAGGTATAGTCCATTTCCTCCTGGAACTGCCTTAAGTCAAGATCTGAAAAAGTCTGGTCATCGACCGCATACTTTCCCCGTGTTCCCTATTTTTTATACCACCCTGGCATTCTGTCATAATGGTAGCTTGAATGTGGTTTTCTTAAATCCATTGGTTTACTTATCTCCGTGAGCGTTTTTAGATTTCAAAAATCCCCTCCGGGCATTAAAGCACGGAGGGAACTTAAATGGTTATTCTGCTGAAAAAGTCTCTGCCACCTTTTCCAGGTCTCTAATTATTTCTATCATCTGGGGACATTTTGGCTCACACGCACCGCAGTGTCTGCAGGCTGCTGCCCTTTCCCCTTCTTCCATCTCCATGTATTCAAGTCTTCCCTTTTCGTGGTCTTCATAGATACTGGCTGTATTCCAGATTTTGAAGTTTTTCGGTATTTTTATACCGAAGGGGCATGGCATACAGTAACCGCAGGTTGTACATCTGTTTTCCTGCCTCGACCTGTATTCAGATGTCACCCTCTCAACTGCCGCTTCTTCCTGCCGGCTGAGAGGTTCAAAATCACTGAAGGTCTTTAAATTGTCTTCAACCTGTTCCATGGTGGTCATCCCTGAAAGGATAACTTTTATCCCTTCCATGGAGCCCACATATCTGAATGCCCAGGAAGCCACGGAAGCTTCAGGTCTTAATTCCCTGAATATATTTTCCATTGCAGGGGGAAGTTTTGCCAGGGCCCCGCCCTTTACAGGCTCCATAATCACCACGGGAATCCCTTTTTCAAATGCGATGTCGTAACCTTCTATGCCCTGCTGTATATTGTTGTCCACATAATTTAACTGGATCTGTACAAAGTCCCAGTCCCTGTAATTTATGATTTCTTTGAAAACATCGAGTTCATCGTGGAAGGAAAATCCAAGGTTTCTTATTTTTCCTTCTTCCTTTAATTTAAGGCACTCTTCCATCATGCCGAATTTCAGGACATTTTCCCATTTTTCCTTATCGAGTGCGTGGAGAAGGTAAAAATCCACATGGTCTGTCCTTAAATTCTTAAGCTGTTCTTCAAATATAGTTCTTACGTCCTCAGTTTTTTCGATTTTCCAGACGGGAAGCTTGGTGGCAAGGTAGTAAGAATTTCTGTCATATTTTTCAAGGTGCCTTCCCACAAAATCTTCTGAAGCCCCGTCGTGGTATGGATATGCAGTATCGATATAATTTACTCCCCCGGCTATTGCAGTATCCAGAAGTTTTCCGGCTTCTCCCTCGTCGATTTTTCCTTCACTGTCCAGCGGAAATCTCATACATCCGAATCCCAGAAGCGATACTTCTTCCGCGTTTTTATTCATTTTCCTTTTTTCCATTATATTTACCCCCGTAAACATTAATACCTACTGTCATTTTACCACGGCAGAGGGAAAACAATATCATGCTGCGGATACAATCAGTTTCATTCCTGTATTAAAAGTGGTATTTTGTGATAAAATCCAATTGATAAGAAAAATCACCGAGGTGCACAATAATGAAGTATATAAAGACAGACTACAGGATACCGGCATACAATATGGCCATGGAAGACCTCATCATAAACCATCTTCCCGAAGACGACTACCTTACATTCTATATCCACGACCCTTCAATAATCATCGGACAGCACCAGAACACCATAGAAGAAATCAATCAGGAATACTGCTCAGAAAAAGGCATCAACATCCAGAGAAGACTCTCCGGCGGCGGTGCCGTATACCACGACCACGGAAACCTCAACTTTTCATTCATAGTAAGAGGAACTAAGGAAGATGTTAATAACTTTGACGTCCTTACAAGACCTGTAATAAAAACCCTTGAAAAGCTGGGTGTTACGGCTGAACTCTCAGGAAGAAACGACCTTCTTATAGACGGAAAGAAGTTTTCCGGAAATGCTCAGTATTTCAGAAACGGAAGACTCCTGCAGCACGGAACTATTCTTTTCAATTCAGAGATGTCAGAACTTGCAAAATCACTGAAAGTAAAGGAGATAAAAATCCAGAGCAAGGGAGTAAAATCAGTTGCATCAAGAGTAACAAATGTCATGGATTACCTTCCCGACAAGAGTATAACCATTGAAGAATTCAAGGATCTTCTCATAAAGACCATAGGAGAAATCTATCCCCTTGAAGAATATGTGCTCTCACCGGAAGAAGAAAAAATACATAAGGATCTTGTTGAAAATAAGTTCCTGACATACGACTGGAATTACGGCAAGTCGCCTGTCTACAACATCGAAAAGACAGAAAAATTCCCTTCCGGAATAATAGAACTAAAACTCGACATCAAAAAGGGAATCATAGAAGAAATAAGAATATTCGGAGACTTCTTTGTAAGGACTCCAATTTCAGAACTAGAAAAGAAACTTACAGGAATCCCATACACCAGAAAAGCTGCCAGGGAAGCCCTCATAGATACAGACATTAAGGACTTCTTCAACGGCATGGAAAAGGAAGACTTCATATCCTTCCTCACTGATGTGGAATAAACACAGAAAACTTAAAAAGACGG
>JBDHVQ010000193.1:0-4015 GCA_039809845.1 Clostridiaceae bacterium
TGAGCCTGAATTCATGCCATTTTCTGTAATCGAGGGCATTGGCTATAAATTCCCTGTAGTTCAATGTCTCTCCTCTCATGAGGGCTTCTTCCTTCTGGTTTTCTATGCTGTTTCTGAAGAACTTTATGACCCTTTCCACATCTTCCTGAGGGATAAGACTTCCGGTATAAGTAAGTATCCTTATAAGTTCACCTGTTGTGATATCATCCTCATTTTCAGGATTCTTAGGCTTCCAGTCGAGGGAAAATGTAAGCTTCATGGATGTATCTATGGATTCCATTATTTCAGACATTCTTCCTATCCATTTTCTAGATTCCATGATTCTCGTGGTAAGTCTTATTCCAAGGACTCCCGTCAGTATCTCTTCAAAAATCTTTCTGTCTTCTGCACGGATGAGTTCCTCTTTTAGTTTTTTCTCTTCAGTCAGTTTATCCCTGAAGATATGCAAAGGTACTGATCCTGATTCATAAAAGAGGATGATGAGCCTTCTTGTGCCTGTACCGGTTCTTGAGAGGTAAACATGGTCGGATGTCCTTATCCTGTAGTTTGAAAGCCTCGTTGTATTGGTATTGAATTTTAAGGTAAGAGAATCTATAACTGACTGGTAGGTGAGGTTTTTTTCGTTCTGCCACCTTATATCGAGGGCAGTTCCCAGGATTTCTTCCTCATCCATACTTTTAAGTTCTTCAGGAGATATGAGGAATCCGAAATCCAGTTCTTCCCCGAATATCTTTTTATTTTCTTCCATCTGATTTTTAAGAAGCAGGAGCATTTCCATCTCTTCTTTTTCTTCAGATCTGTTCTTATCTGCTATGGTTTCATTTCTTATATAGCGGTTATTGAGTTCCTTAAGTTCCTTCCTTGCTGCATCGAGTTCTTCAATGATCTCCCCGGCCCTTTTGTGGATTTCGACTATATCGTCCCTTGAAAGAAAATCACTTATGGTTTTCAGTTCAGCTTCCACAACTTTTAATCTCTTTGAAAGATTTCTGTCCTCATCATGAAGATCATTAAGCTGCAGTTCTGTCTCATCCCTTAAATCTTCCGTATGGATAATTCTCTCTTCAGTAAGGGCAATATCCCGCATTATGGACAGGAGTTCCGCTGTAAGGTCCCTGGCATCATCAAGATCCGATATTACATCGGTATAGGCCGATGATTTTCTTTCATACGGAAGGTTTCTTGAAAGGTTTGTTATAAGGGACTTTAATCCGGCAATCTGATTTTCCTTTTCTTCGAGTTCAGAGGTTATTTCCTTAAGCCGTCTTTCGCTGAAAGAAAGGGTGTTTTCCCTCTCCTTTTCTTCCTGGAGAAGGTTTCTTAAATCCATAAGATCCGGAATACTCTTTTCTTCTTCTTTCAGAATTTCAGACTTTTTCCCTTCTGATTCCAGGGATTCTTCAATTCCTTCGATCTTTATTTTAAGTTCACTTAATTCTTCAAGTGCCTTATCCATTTCTTTCTGAAGCTTTTTCTTCCTCGATTCTTCCCCTATAAAGGAAGCTTCTTCTGTTCCCTTTGAATAGCCTTCTGTTTCATGGTATCTGAAATATCCATCGGTAGAAAACCTGCCATCGGGAAACTGTGAGAAAATAACTTCAGTGAGTTTTCCTGCCTTTTCGTTTATCTCCATATCCTCAGACACGGTCTTCAAAGGGTTATTATCCTTTACTTCTTCTTCCATTCCCCAGGTAAGCTGTGAATTTCCTATAGAATAGCCGAATTCTTCCTCTCCGCCTTCAAAGGAGAGAATCCTGTCACTGCCCTTTTTTATTATCTCTAAGGCTTTATTCCTGTCTTCATCCTTTACGATGAGGATATCGAGAAGATTCATATCTCTTATGACAGCTTCTGTAATATTTTTTTCTTCCTGGGATACATCTTCCTTAAAATCCACTGTCTGGTAAAACGGAACTGCTTTTATGCCGTTCTTTAAAAGAAGCTTTCTTATCTCTTCGGTTTCTTCCCTTCTTGGGTACTGGGGAGCTGTCTTTTCCCTCAGCAGTTTAATTTCTTCTTCTTTACTTTCTATTTCCCCCTTGAGTATTTCAGATTCTCTTAAGAGGAGTGTCTGTCTGCTTAGTATTTCTTCTTTAAGTGATGTGACTTCCGGGGACAGAATCCTCTGAAGGACATCGCTCCTCTCACTCAGCCCGAAGGAAATTACAGTCTTTTTAAGCGCATCTTCAGTTTCCCTGTCAGTTTTAATAATTTCCCAGGATTTTAAAAGGGTGTTGATGGTTAAAAGTATATTTTCCCTCTCTTCAAATATTGCCTTTTCTGTTTCACTGAGTCTTTTCTCTTCCCTGTAAAAGTCTTTTTGTGCCTCATCCTTTTTCTTAAGTATCACATCGGCTTCATCTTCAAGTCTTTCTGATGATATAAGTTTTTCCCTTATGTCTTCCAGATGCCTTACATGGGCTTTAAGTTTATCTCCCTCTCTGATTAAAGATTTTTCATCTATTTCCCTCGTGAAATTTTTAAACACCATGGTGTCAGGATAGGAGGCAGATCCGAGGATTTCAGTAATATCTGAAAGGGTTTTATCTGATTTTTCTTCTCCCGATTTTTTAATGGAAATGAGTTTTTCAATATCGTTTAATACTTCCCTCATCTTCCTGTTTTTTATCCCGATGTTTTCACTTATCTTCCCTGACTGTTCTTCAAGTCTTAGAAGTTCATCAGCGAGGCGCTTTTTCTCAATGATTTTTTCTTCTATATTTTCAGCTCCGGAAAGGTTCTTTTCCTTTTCAAGTCTTGCAGTTTCAACTTCAAGGGTGTCCATAGAAAAGGTTATTTCTTCCATTTCCGACAGGAGCTTTTCTGTTTCCCTCACCCTTGAATTTATATCCTTTTCCTTTTTAATGAATCTGTCCTTCGATTCCCTGTAGTTTTCCGCTGCCCTGTGGAGCATGAAGCGGTTGTATTTATCAAATTCCTTTGATATTATAGAAGCTTCCTTAAGTGTCTCATCGAGTTCCTTTATGTTTTCTATTATGGCATCGAGTTTTTCCATACCCTCCACCATGGGTTTAAGTTCTTCTTCTGAAAGTGTAGGAAGGGATTCATTCAGTATGCCGTACATATCGGTGGGTCGGAACTCTCTTGAGAGCTTGGATCCTCTTATCTTTATAAGTAAATCAATGAGCCTTTTGTATTCTTCCTTAGATTCAAATCCGAAGAGGTATTTATTGACATATCCCTCGTATTCGCCCTGGGACTCTGTGTATATATTTTCTTCCCCGAGGCGGTTTTTAAGTTCCCCCTTGGTAAGGGGAATCTTTTTATCTCCGTAGGTTGTATAAAGATCAAAGTCCTTCTTTATTCTCCTCCCGTCCTTTAAGATAAATCCCCAGAAATTCATGGCAGAATTTCTCCTGGCTCTCTGTCCTATTCCAAGGGTTATGTAGTGGTCAGTCTCTTCATTGTAGAATTCAAGGTATATGTACCCTGTAACATCATCCCTCTCTGTAAGTCCAAGGAAATAATACTCCATCTTCCTGTCCCTCGAACCGAATGGGTCTAATCTTTCAGGTCTTCTGTCTCCGTCAAGAATGAAGGGAATAACTGACTGTGTGGTAATTGACTTTCCCGATGCGTTGGCTCCTCTTATCAGAAGTCTTCCGTCTTCAAAATAAAATTCCTGATCCCTGTAGAGCCAGAAATCCACAAATCCTATCCTTTTTACTCTGTATCTCATATATTGGTTATTTTCCCTTTTCTTCATTCATTTCAAGAAACTGTGCCGGGTATCTTCCGCTGAATTTACCTGCTGCGGGAAATACCGTTACCAAACCTTCTTCTTTTTTTATAAATCCCAGTCTTTCCATTTCCCCGAGAATTTTATTTAAAAGCACATCAGATTTAACTTCTCTCATCTGCTTTCCCCATGCATCCGAAAATTTTCCTCTTAGTTCATCCACCATGTGTGATACTTCACTTACTGAAAAGTATGCGGTGTTTTTAATTCCACTTCTTATTTCATTATTTATTTCATTTCCGGTTTCATTTCCGG
>JBDHVQ010000194.1:0-3977 GCA_039809845.1 Clostridiaceae bacterium
TTCACGGTATATTTCATATGAGGTATTCATGGTTTCAACATGGAAACATGGTGATAATGGGTATTTATGATGACAACGGATATTTATCATGACAACAGTATTCATGACAGTACGTTAAAGTATAATAGTAGGGGAAGATAAAAAAGGAGGGACAGAGGAAGATGGCATACCAGGCACTATACAGGGAAAGAAGACCCAGAAGGTTCAGCGATGTCATAGGTCAGGAACATATCACCACAACCCTTAAAAACGAAATAACAACGGGAAGAGTAGCCCATGCATACCTTTTTTCAGGCACAAGGGGAACGGGAAAGACAACCTGTGCAAAGATCCTTGCAAAGGCTCTCAACTGCCTCGATCTTAAAGACGGTGAACCCTGCGGAAAGTGTGAGAACTGTGTAAGGATCGACAGCGGTCTTTCCATGGATGTCCTTGAACAGGATGCGGCAACCAACAACAAGGTCGACGACATAAGGGATCTTATTGACGAAGTTCAGTACCCTCCCCAGGAAGGAAAATACAAGGTCTATATACTCGATGAAGCACATATGCTCACAATGGGAGCCGTCAATGCATTTTTAAAAACCCTCGAGGAACCTCCGGAGAATACTGTATTCATCCTTGCAACGACGGATCCTCAGAAACTTCCCGTTACAATCCTTTCAAGGTGTCAGAGATTTGAATTCAAAAGGATTAAGTCGCAGGATATTGCAAGAAATTTAAGACAGATCTGCGATGAAAAGGGAATATTTGCAGATGACAGGGCTCTTCAGCTCATCGCCGGTGTTTCCGAAGGGGCGATGAGGGATGCACTCAGTATCCTCGACCAGTGTATCTCCATGGGAGAAGGTAAGGTTGAATATGAATTCGCTTCACAGATGCTCGGTCTTGCAGGAAGAGGAAGGATATTTGATACTGCCGATGATATATTAAACCACAATCTTGAAGGTGCATTAAAGACCGTGGATGAGATGATCGATGACGGAAAAGATCCCTATTTTATAGTAAAGGATCTTCTCGCCCACTTCAGGAATATACTCATTACCAAGATAATAACCGGAAACCCCCAGGAACTAATAGAAGCATCATCAGAAGACATAGAAAATTACAGGAATCAGTCACTCATGGCGAGGGACAAGGAAATCATAAAAATAATCCGTTACCTTCAGGAAGCCGAAGACGGTGCGAGGAAAACATCCCAGGGAAGGATATTTTTAGAACTATCCCTTGTGAAGATATGCAGCCAGGAGCTCGATTACAGTATGGATGCAGTAAGAAGCCAGGTGGAGGAACTTGAAAAGAAGGTGCGTGAAGGTATTTCAGTTTCACCTCAGAGTCCTGAAACAAGGGTATCCCGGAAGGAAAACCCCATAAGAAAACCTGAAAGCCCGAAAAATACGGAGAAAATACCTGAACCCACTGAGAACAAGGATTCTAAAATAACCGCAGAGGATGTCGAATCTTCGTGGAATGAAATCCTCGAAGCTTTAAGGGCGAGAAGGCAGATGGTAATAAGGGCAAGCCTTACCGAAGCCAGAATAAAAAGTACAGCCGGTGGAATAATACACATTGAATTTCCCGAAAGTTTCAGCCACAACAGGAAAAGACTCGAAAAACCTGAATATGTACAGATTCTGTCAGATACAGCATCCATGATACTCGGTGAAAAGGTCGGATTTAAGTTTTCGGTCGAAAGGGAAAAGGAAGAAGGACCTGGAAATATTGAAGATATCATAAGAGAAAAAGGACTTTCAGACATAACCATAGTAAATGATTAGAAACCCCCCGGGAAGGGATAATAAAGCTTCCCTGTGATATAATTTAATTGCGTATAAAGATGAAGGAGGATATTGATAATGGCAAAATTCGGTGGATTTCCCGGCGGCGGGAATATGCAGGGCCTTATGAAACAGGTGCAGAAAGCACAGAAGCAGATGGAAGAAATGCAGAAGGAACTCGATTCAAAGGAATATGAAGGATCATCAGGCGGCGGGGCAGTAAAGGCAGTTGTCAAAGGCAAGGAAGAATTAAAGAGCATCACCCTCGATGAATCAGTGGTTGATTCTGACGATATAGAAATGCTCCAGGATCTTATAGTCCTCGCCGTAAACAGTGCTTTAAAGGAAGCGGCGGATGATTTCAATAATTCCATGGGAAAGATGACAGGCGGAATGAACCTGCCGGGATTCTAAAAAATGGAATTTTATCCGGCAGCCATTGAAAAACTCATAGAAGAGTTTGCAAGACTTCCCGGTGTGGGAATGAAGACTGCCCAAAGACTCACACTGCATGTTCTCAATCTTCCTCAGGAGGAAGTGAAAGAATTTGCCGAAGCTCTTATTAAAGCCAGGGGAACACTTAAATTCTGTTCAACCTGCGGAAATTTTACAGACCAGGATCCATGTGCGGTATGCGGTAATCCTTCACGTGACCACAGTGTAATATGTGTTGTGGAACAGCCAAAGGATATCATGAGTATAGAAAAGATAAGGGACTTCAACGGAGTCTACCATGTCCTCCACGGCAATATATCGCCGATGCAGGGCAGGGGACCCTCGGACATAAAAATCAAGGAACTCGTTGCAAGGATGGCCCCTGATATAAGGGAAGTCATAGTTGCGACAAATCCAACCATTGAAGGGGAAGCTACTGCAATGTATATTGCAAGGGTTTTAAAACCACTTGAAGTCAAAGTTACGAGAATTGCCTCAGGTATGCCCGTGGGAGGAGACCTTGAATATGCGGATGAAGTAACCCTTTCAAAGGCAATGGAAGGCAGAAAGGAAATATAAAAAAGCGGGGTATTGATCATGAAAAAAGAAACGGTAATGAGTGATAAGGCACCGGCAGCAGTGGGACCATATTCCCATGCGGTAAAATCAGGAAATCTTCTCTTCATATCAGGACAGCTTCCTTTAAGAGACGGGAAAATGCCTGAAGGAATAGCGGAACAGACTGAATGCTGCCTTCAGAATTTAGGATATATCCTCGAAGAAGCAGGATCTTCATTTGAGAAAGTATTAAAGACCACAGTATTTATCCTCGATATGGAAAAATTCGGGGAAGTCAATGAAGTATATGGAACCTTCTTCAGGGAAAACTATCCTGCGAGGAGCTGCTTTGCAGTAAAGGAACTCCCCAAGGGCGCTTCTGTTGAAATAGAAGCCATCGCTGAAATATAAAAATACTAAAAACTTAAAAATCCGGAATGAAAAACCGTAAAAAGGCAGGTCTTCTGACTTGTCTTTTTACGGTTTTTAAGATAAAAAAAGAGGGCAGATTTCTCTGCCCTTAAAGAATGGATGGTAAACAAAAATCTAGCTGGCTGATTCAATAATCTTTGTGTAGATGTCCCTTATGGTCGGAAGGAGTTCACCTTCAGTTTCCAGGGTACCTATCTCTACAGCTTTTGCTCCGGTTTCCTTTGCGAGAGTTTCTGAAAGTTCAGGAGCCATTCCTTTTTCAACAAATATGGTAGTGATGTTTTCCTTCTTTACAAATTCAGCGAGTTCAGCAAGCTGCTGGGGAGTCGCTTCACCTTCTCCGAATACTCCCACTACTGCCTTCTGTGTAAGACCTGCGTTTCTGCAGAGGTAACCGAATGCTTCGTGGCCTGTAACAAATGACCTTACCTTCATTGCTTCAAATTTAGGGTTGAATTCATCTTCGAGTGCCTTTACTTCAGAAATGAACTTATCGAGGTTTTCTTTGTAATATGCTTCGTTTGCTGCATCAGCTTCTGAAAGTCCCTTATATGCATTTTCTGCCATTATTTCTAGCTCATCGAGACCTAACCATATATGTGGGTCGAATTCACCGTGGCTGTGACCTTCGTGGTCGTGGTCGTGATCGTGGTCTTCATCTTCACCTATGTGTTCTTCATCCTTTGTTGCAATTTTTTCCACACCTTCGGATAAATCAATTATCTTTGCACCTTCTGCCTTTTCAGCCCATGGTTCCATTCCGAGGCCGTTGAT
>JBDHVQ010000195.1:0-3964 GCA_039809845.1 Clostridiaceae bacterium
CCCATCCGAGTTTTGCAAAGAGAACATATGTGGGGACAAGGGTCACAAACCCCGGTATCATCATGGTAGCCAGTACGATTTTAAAAAGGGTTTCCCTCCCCTTGAATTTTATCTTCGCAAACCCATAGGCCACGAGGGAATTTGAAATTACATTTCCAAGGACTGAGAAAAAGGCGATGAACATTGTGTTGTAGGTGTATTTACCAAAGGGTGCCTTTTTGAATGCAGTTACAAAGTTTTCAAAATGGAGTTCCTTCGGAAAAAATGAAGGTGGATAGGTTATTATTTCCTCATTTGATTTAAGTGCAATGGATATCATCCAGAGTATGGGGATGAGTACCATGACTGCAAGAATGGTGAGGATTATCAGAAATATGATCTTTGTCATCTTGTTTTTCTTCATTCTAATCCTCCCCGTAGAATACCCATTTTTTTGAAAGGTTTAAATTTATCACTGTAAGTATCAGTACTATCACAAACATTATCCAGCTCAAAGCCGAGGCATATCCTGTCCTGAAGTAGGTAAATGCCTGTTTCCAGATGTAGAGGTTATAAAAAAGGAGTGAATTCTGAGGTCCTCCCGAACCATCCCCTGAAAGAATGTAGCCCTCCTGGAATATCTGGAAGGAACCGACAATTCCTATAATGAGGTTGTAGAAGATTACAGGTGTAAGAAGAGGAAGGGTAATATATCTTATCCTCGTCCACATGTTTGTGCCGTCAATTGCGCCTGCTTCGTAGTATTCCTCAGGAATGGACCTTAACCTTGCAAGATAGAGGAGCATCTGTCCTCCCACTCCCCAAACCTTCATGAGTATTATTGAAGGTTTGGTCCAGTTGGGGTCAAAGAGCCAGTTCGGTCCCTCAATACCGAAAAGGAAAAGAAACTGGTTTACTATTCCATTGGAGGGGTTTAACATCAGCATCCAGAGAAAATAGGTTCCTATACCGACCATTATTGACGGAAGGTAAAATATCGTTCTGTAAATTCTTATTCCCACCACAACTTCGTTGAGCATTAGAGCTGTGACAACTCCAAGTACAGTCACAATGGGAACTTCGAGGAGCACATAATAAACGGTGTTTGAAAGTGACTTCCAGAATAAGGGATCTTCAGTAAAGATTCTCCTGTAGTTTTCAATTCCTGTAAAATGCGGAGTTCCTGTCATGGTGTAATCTGTAAAACTGGTATATAAGGAAAACAGCATGGGACCCAGTGTAAGGGCAGTAAAGCCTATTATCCAGGGCAGGATGAAGAGATATCCCCAGATATTTTCCTTTGTTTTTCTTTTCATTTTCCCTGCTCTCCGGTTAATTCAAAAATTTATTGTTTTTTCTCATTGAGGAATTTTTCAACTTCTGACTGTCCCTTTGCAGCAGCATCTGCAGGAGACAGCTTCCCTGCATTCATTTCATCGAATACGGGATTGAGATAGTCATTGAAACCAAGCCAGTTCATTGGATAAACACCGAGGGCAGTCTGGTTTAAAAGATCTGTTGAAAGTTTATAGACAGGATCTGCCATGAGTTCCTTGTCTTTAGCAAGTGATTTTCTTACAGAAAGCTCGAAATTCTTTGAGCTCCAGATTTTCTGTGCCTTGTCCGACATGAGGAATTTAATGAATTCATAGCTTGCCTCAGGATGCTTTGCCCCCTTTGGGATTTCAACATCAAATCCTCCTCCGTTGGACCAGTTCCCGTTTCCTTCTTCCATTTCAGGAACGGCAAAAACACCGAAGTTCATGTCCTTTTTATTGGCTTTTATTACATTGTTGTATGCAGGAGTCTGCATCATCATTGAAAGCTTTCCGGATATGAAGGGATCCTGCATTCCTGAGCCGAAGGATGCCCTGAAATCATCGAGGACTTTACTGCCGTAATATGTATTGAATCCGTTTATGTATTCAAGAGCTTTTACCTTTGCAGGTGAATTTACAGCAACCGCTCCCGTTTCTTCGTTGAAAAAATCCACACCCTTGTCGGCATTTACCATCCAGGTATCAAATCCACCGTTTCCAAAGAGAGGATAGAATCCTATGACATCGTATTTATCTCCGTTTTTCCTGTCGAGTTTTGCCGCAACTTCCTTAAGCTCTGCCCATGTTTTGGGAGGATTTTCAGGGTCAAGACCTGCATCCTTGAAGTGATCTTTGTTGTAGTATATTATCCTGTTGTCGACAGCAAAGGGCATGCCATATATTTTACCTTCGTACTTCATTGCATTCATGTAGTTCTGATAAAAATCTTCTTCCTTAAAGTCCGTGTCTTTTGAAAGATAGGGAGTCAGATCTTCCACTTCACCGGCTGATGCCCTGTTGGCAACTGAAGATACGTCGTTGACTATTACATCCACCGGATTTCCCGCAGCAATTGCCGCCTTGTTCTTGGTGAATATTTCTCCCCATGGTACAAATACGTGTTTTACAGTAATCCTGTCCTGGGAACTATTGAATTCATTCACCAGTTCTTCCACAATTGGTTTTCTCGATTCAGATCCCCAGAATGAATTGAAGACTATTTCTGTCCTTTCTTTACCTGATTCCGCGGCGGTCGTAGAGGTATCTGATGCCTGGGGAACACACCCCGATAAAATTGCAAGACATGCTGTAAGTGCAAGAGCTGCTTTTTTCCACATAATTTTCTCTCCTTTTCTTTGTTGTTTTATTTAATACTCTATATGAGATCCCGTTACTGAGTTTTTGATATATCAGTCCTGACCAGTTCTTTGATCGGTTCTATGATTGGTTCCATAATCTTATTCTTTCTTATGATTATTCATTCTGAATATTGTATTTGGCTTATGCCCGGACTTTATATCAGCATTTCTTGTTTACTGAAGATCCGGAAGGTCATTGTTTTCACTCTCTGACCTTGCGGTATAAAGAAGATTCTTTCCGGTTTTCCCCTCAAAGAGGTGTATCCTTTTAGGGTTAACAGTAAAAAATACCTTATCCCCGTTTTTTAAATCGCCCGCACCCTGTACCCTCGCAGTGATTCTTTCGCTGTCCGCCGATATATAGTAGATTGATTCAGAACCCATAATCTCAACTATTTCTATTTTTCCTTCTGCCACTGTCTGACTTTCTGTTTTTCCAGGTTCGAAAATGAGAATTTCCTCAGGACGTACGCCGAGAATCAGTTCCTCATCCGTTCCTGTATATCTTCCTATGTGTTCTTTAAGAGCAGGATGCAGTGGTATCCTCTGGTTTTTCCAGTTTAAAATTAAATTTCCATCCACGTCTTCTTCTGTCTTTACGCTTATAAAATTCATCTGGGGCATTCCTATAAATCCTGCGACAAACTGATTTACCGGATTTTCATAGATGTTCCTTGGAGTATCCACCTGCTGTATTAAACCGTCATCCATTATGACGAGACGGTCTCCCATGGTCATGGCTTCCGTCTGATCGTGGGTTACGTATATTACAGTTGCTCCCAGCTGTTTATGGAGAAGGGATATTTCGGCCCTCGTCTGGACTCTTAATTTTGCATCGAGGTTTGAAAGTGGTTCGTCCATTAAAAAGACATTGGGATTTCTGACTATGGCCCGTCCCAGTGCAACCCTTTGTCTCTGTCCTCCCGAAAGAGCCCTGGGCCTTCTTCCGAGAAGATCACTTATTCCAAGAATCCTTGCAGCGTTCTTTACTTTTTCTTCCCTTTCAGCTTTTTTTACTCCGCGCAGTTTAAGCCCAAACCCTATATTTTCTTCAACCGTCATATGGGGATAAAGTGCATAGTTCTGGAATACCATTGCAATATCCCTGTCTTTTGGATCGAGGTCATTGACGACCCTGTCCCCTATTTTTATTTTACCTTCCGTTATTTCCTCAAGTCCTGCAATCATTCTTAATGTCGTGGATTTACCGCACCCTGAAGGTCCCACAAGTACAATAAATTCCCTGTCCTCTATTTCAAGGCTGAAGTCTTTTACTGCCCTGACACCGCCGGAATATGTCTTTCCGAC
>JBDHVQ010000196.1:0-3955 GCA_039809845.1 Clostridiaceae bacterium
GCCTTCTCAGGCAGAGTCCTGATAAAAACATCTTAAGCATCCTAAAGATTTCTTAAATTATGTCTGTCAAATGTCTTCTGGAATTCTTCCTCTGTATATTCTCCGAGGATTTCATCGCATTCCCTTATCATCCTCTCCCTGTCTTCGGGGAGGAATCCGTCTATGGTCAGTGTATTGGATACATGGACTGAATTGAATCGGACTTTCTTCGGAGGATTGATGTTTTCAAGGAGTATCTTTGTCTCCATGATCCTCTCATATTCAGAGGCTTCCCTGAATTTTCCCTTCTGCCACTGGTTATACATTACAGAATCAGGAACCATTGTGTAGGACATGCAGAATATTCCCCGGGGACTTACCTTACTGAAAAGTTCAGCGGTTTTCTCTGCGTTTTCTTCTGCCATTCCGGATCCTGCAATACCGAGCATTATCATTGCCTTCCAGTAGATTCCTGCATCTTCAATTCTTTTAAGTTCCCTTACTGCTTCTTCAGGTGTATTACCCTTGTTTATTCTTTTTAAAATATCTGCGTGACCTGTTTCTATACCCACGTAGAGCATATTGATACCCAGGGACTGAAGGCTTCTCAGTTCTTCATCCGTCTTGTCAGCAATATTGTTCACTGAAGCATACATGGCTATTGTCTTTATTGCAGGAAGATATTTACGTATTATAAGACATATGGTTTTAAGCCTTTCGTAATCCATGGAGAAAGGATCTCCGTTTAACAGATAAATCCTTTCTGAATCCGGTCTTTTTGTCTGTATTTCCTTTAAGTCTTCCTCTATTTCTTCAAATGGAGAAACCTTATAAGGTGTCTTCTTATACATTCCGCAGAACGTACAGGCATTATGTGAACACCCGCTTGTTACCTGAAGGAGCGGAGTCCTGGCTTCCATCGGCGGTCTGTATATTTCCTCATCGTAATGCATTTATGTCACTCCTTTTAAAAAATTATTATTATTCCGGTGGAATGAAATCAGTACCGGAAGGACAATATTGTTTCTGAAGGTATCAAATGATTATCCGATTATCTGTATAGTTATAGTCCTGCTGATTTTATCTTTTAAGTGTCTTAAGATATTCTTTCCTTTCCGGAGGAATCCTGAAACTTTCCCTCGCCTTCTGAATTGCCTTATTGTGAACCCACACGGGAAGCATATTGTTTTCAAGGTAGAGTACTGAATCTTCCCATCTTTTTGCAAGTGCTTCTGCATAAAACCATGCCAGCATCATATTGACATAGTATTTTCCTGAAAATATACCTGCAGGGATTTTAAGGTATTCCGGTTTGAAATCCTCTGTTAAAAAGTGTCCCATAAGCATACCAACTCCGAATCTTATGCTGTATTCATTGCCGCTATCAATCCATTCAGTGATTTTGGGAAGAAGTTCTTCCCTGTGTTTTTTAAAGACCGCAGGCGAGAGAATATCGCTTACTGCCCAGTTGTTTATATACGGAAGAAATTCTTCTGTAAGATTTATGCATTTCAGGAAGTCCTTTTCCCGTGATATTAAAAGTGCGTGCATGATATTTTCATCGTGATACTTATGGGGAAGATCTTTTAAAAAGGTTGCTGTTTCTTCACTTTTTGAGTATTCTGCTGCAAGCTTTCTCGCCAGAGGCATCCTTACACCGATTATGGTTTCTCTGTCAATATTCGGGATAAGCCGTGAGTTGAAATCAGCATATTTATCATCTTTAAGTTCCCTGAGCTTTTCAGTTATATTCATATAATCCATTCTGTACCTTTTTCCTTTTTAAAAATAAATACTGAGATAAAGATGGAAGTCATTCTTTTATTCCTGCTATTCCAAAAACTACATCCCGGATGAATGGTTTCTGTACCTTCAGTATTTCCCCATTCAGTCTTTCTTCCAATGTATCTTCTCCGATTTCTTCTTCTGTTGCAATGCCATGTCCTGTAATTCTTCCCATCATCATTTTTATAACCCAGAAAAGATCCGAACCTGTTTCCGAGGTCTGAAGGATATTTTCCGAGGAATATTCAGTAATTTTCATACTGCAGCCTTTAAGGAGCGAATAGAGGCCGCTTCCCATGTGTATGTTTCCGCCTTCCTTTTCAACGGTTTTCCATATCCATCCCTGTACTTTTTCATGGAGTGGAAATCCAGTGTTCAGTATGGCTCCCATGGAATCACTTTTCTGAAAAACCATGATTCCGCCTGATACAAGAAGTTTCCTTGCGTCCATGATCACATTACGTGGGTTTTCAATATACATGAGGACTCTTCTGCAGACTACTGCATCATATTTTTCACTAAGATTACTGAGATTATTCAAATCCATATTCAGGAATTTTACATTTCCGGTCTTTTCTTCTGTTGGCCTTTCCTGTGCTTTTCTTAAAGATTCCCCATAAGAATCGATACCCAAAACAGAACCTTCAGCTCCCACAATCCCTGCACTTAAAAAAGTCATATCACCTGTACCGCATCCAAGGTCTAAAACTCTCATCCCGGGCTTTATGTGTCTTTTCAAAAGCCTTTTTTGAAAAATCCATCCTTCCGTTATTGTCCATATTTCTTAATCCTTTTTATATTTCACGCAGGTATTATATTCTTTCTCAATTCTTATCCTTCAGACACCCCTGAGCAAAGCACCTGGATTTCCATCAGAGAAATTCCAGCTTCGGTTTTTCCTTATGCCTATACATTAACTCTTAGGTCTTTATTTTTCCACCCATATTAAAAAACACTGTAAGAAAACTCCTTTCTCTTTTCTCCACGTATTGTTGAGAATTGAAAAAGAATATATCCTACAGTGTCTTATGTTACGGTATTACATTATATATGTGGTTCCGACCAGGGTTCTGGCCAGGATCCCCGATAAAGATGTAAATATCCTTAAAAGGTGATATTTGAAAGGCTGATTATAGAGAATTTCTGTATATTTCTGCCACAGTTTCCCTGTCAGCTTTTATTGGTGCACACCCTAAAAGCCCTTCAAGTCCGGGAGTTGTAAATGCAAGTTCAGTTAATTTTTCTATGTCTTTTTCTGAAAATCCTATGTCAGAAAGTCTTGTTTCTACTCCGACTGAACTTAACCATTCCCTAATCTTTTCTTCGGCTTTTTCTGCCGTCATATCTTTTTTCTCTCCGAATATCGGTGCGTATATTTCATCGAGTATTTCCTTTCTGGATGAATATACTGCTTTTACAACAGAGGGAAGTAAAACGGAAAGTCCGAGTCCATGTGTAAGGTCAGTCTTTACTGCAGAAAGAGGATGTTCCATGGCATGTGTAAGGTGTAAAAGTCCGTTGTCAAAGGATGTTCCTGCAATAAGTGCCGCGTGGGTAAGCCAGTATCTTGCAGTTAGATCATCCGGGTTTTTTCTAACCTCCGGAAGATATCTGTGTACAAGTCTTATTGTTTCCTTTGCAAGAAGTATTGCCAGGGGATTTGTCGCATTGGTTGTGGCAGCTTCTGTAACGTGGTTTACGGCATCTATTGAAACATAAGTACTCTGATCTTTTCCAAGGGAAGTCATCAGCGCCGGGTCGTCTATTGCATACATGGGATACATTGATTCATATGCAAGTGCTGGTTTGTATTCTTTCTCAGGTACTGTTATTACAGAGAATCTGTCAACTTCTGTACCAGTACCGTGTGTCAGATTGACTGCTATAACAGGTGCAGCTTCTTTCACGTCAATTTTAAGATCACAAAGATCCCTCGCATTGAACTCGGGGTATTTAATAAGTACAGCGACAGCCTTTGCAGCATCAATTGGTGAACCGCCGCCTATACCCATTACCATGTCAGCTCCGATTTCAGATGCCATCTTCACCGCTTCATCGACAGAGTCCGCTTCCGGGTTTGGTTTTATCCTGTCATATATTCTGTAATCAAATTCCATATCTTTAAGTACCGGTTCTATTACTTCCCATGCCCCTGAAGATTTATAGGAATTTTTTCCGGTCAGAATTATTA
>JBDHVQ010000197.1:0-3942 GCA_039809845.1 Clostridiaceae bacterium
CACCTTCCGGCTTGAAACCATTATAATTAGACATAGATTATCTCCTCCCTGGATATTACTTTAATTTTAAAGGGAGGATCCAACTGGGGATAGATGGGTTCTATTTATCGCTTACGATATTTATAACATACCATTTGGTTTTTCATCTCCAGAGAATTCTTAAGATCTGGATTTTTTTCAAAAAATAAAATACTTTCCAGTATCTTTATAAAAATAAAAGATACCGGAAAGTATGAATAAATATACATAAATTAAAGCTTTTATTTGTATCAAACAAATAAAGGAGTTTGTGTTTCTGGTTCATTCCTGAATCTGTTCTTTAAAATACTTTTTAAAATCTGTCTTTTTTTGTATAAAGAATCAGTCAATATTGCCTGTGCTTAAAAATTCCGTTGCTGCAAGATATACCAATACCGAACTTGCTACAAGGTAAAAGTCTTTAAGGAGCATCGGCAGTGTATAGAATATATAGGACATTTCCTTGTCCTTGATAAGGAAATCAAACCTGAAGATAATAAAGGTATTAAGAAGCAGTGCCAGGAATAAAAAAAGTGTTATAAAAAACATATTTGATCTTGTCCTGAACATCATGAATTTTACTGCTACTATCCCATAGAGAAATCCTGTAAGGAGCATATAAAATGATATATTCAGGTTGTAATACAGTGCCAGGCTTCCTGTAATGAGGAAAAAAATTCCGAAAAATATACTGACTATCTGGATTATTACTCTTCTCATGTCATCCCTCCGATGGAATAATTATAGCACATGAAGTATAATCTAGTGGTATTTTAATAGACGGGTCAGACCAGATATAAGACCTATTAATATAAGGATGGTAATTATCTTGCCTCAGGATTTTTTTAGTTTAAAGCTTTTATTTTTATGTGTTGCCGGGTTTATTGGAACAATGGTGGATTCAATTGCCGGTGGCGGTGGTCTTATCACTGTACCTGCTTATCTCTTTGCCGGTTTTTCGCCCCACCTTGCACTAGGTACCAATAAACTTTCCGCTACCTTCGGTTCCCTTTCAAGTTCCATATCTTTTTTCAAAAGCGGGAAGATTTATTTTCCCCTGATTAAATATGTAATACCATGTACTGTAATAGGATCCATATTGGGAGTCAAAGCAGTACTCCTCATGGACAAGCAGTTCTTAACTCCTCTTGTATCAGTGATGATCCTTGTGGTAGGTATTTATACTTATTTTAAAAAAGACCTGGGAATGGTCCATTCCTTTAGCTTCAGCGGCAGAAACCAGATTGTAATGGGAATGTTCTTTGGTTTTATTATGGGATTCTATGACGGATTCTTCGGTCCGGGTACAGGTTCCTTCCTGCTGTTTATTTTCATAAAGTTCTTCGGTATGGACTTTATCAATGCATCAGGTAATACCAGGATGCTTAACTTCACTTCCAACATCACATCCCTAATAGTATTTCTAATTTCAGGTTCAATAGACTACTTCTACGGAATAATAGTCGGCCTGTTCTGTATGGCTGGAGCTATTGTAGGAACAAGGGTCGCAGTAAAGAAAGGTTCTTCATTTATAAGACCAATGTTCCTTATAATGTCCCTTGCAGTATTTGTAAGGATGATTGCAGACTTCTTAAGAAAATAACTCACATGAGGTTCCAAAAGAAGAAATAGAAACCAGTTTATATTTTCATTTTACCACCAGGATTTTTGTCTCAAAGGTTTTGCTATCAGGACATTAGCAATCAGCATATAGTTATTTAAGCAGAAACAGCCTTCCCGGAAAAGAAACACAGTTTCCAAGAAGGCTGTTTCTATGCTTTATATCTTGACTGATTATCTTGCTGACGGACTTTCTGGCATGAGTGGATTACTCTCTTTTCATTTCCTGTACATTATTCCTACTAGGTTGTTTTATCCGTTTTTCTGCTGTTGTTTTATCTGTTACCCACTGTTGTTCTACTGTTCTTCTGTCCGTTATTGAATTTTTACAAAATTCTTCTGTTAAAGGTAAGGAGAGCATTCTTCTTAAACATTGAAAAATGGCTCTGCAATACCATAGAGTATCGACTGACTGTTTACTCCTGTACTGATATACCTGTACTGATATATCAAATATCGTCTTTTTCTATTATGTCCCTTGAGGATATCATTCTCACTGTTCCTTTAATAAGTACTCTTACTCCCTTTTTCAATATTGTAAGGTATGTATGCTTTCCTTCTTCATTGATTCTTCCTGAAGCAGCTTTTATCTTCCTGCACAGTTCTTCATCACATAGAATGTCTTCTTTTTCATTCGGCTTGATTCCTTTATTTTGTTCTTTATCTGATAATTTATCCATAATATGCCTTCTTTTGATGATGAAATTATATGTGTCTCACCGGTATAGGTTTAAAATTGAAATAAAAAATAAATTAAAACAGAAATTTCTGTGTATAATCTCTCTTTTGGGTTTTAAGGTCTCTCTCCGGTGCTATAGTATCAATATATCAGAGAAGGTCTGTCATTTAAACTAGCTCTGTCTACAAATGAGGAGGGGTTAATAATGAATAAGGAAGATTTAAAAAAACTTGTGTCTTTTTATGAAGAGAACAAGAAGAAACATGATGAAACTATAACAGAAATTGAAAACAAGGAAGAAGGTCCTGTAGGAAAGCAGTATTCAGAATACTCAAAGAGATATTCTGAAGGTTTCAGGGATGCCATGGAACTTGTAATAGACCATCTCAATGAACTGATTTCCAGGGAATAATCCGGGGATAATCTGATTATTCGCCAATATTGCATATAATGTAATCTTAACCTTGTTTTCCCCTTACTGTAACAATGGGCTACCATAATTACAGTAAGGGGAAAACTTTCTTTTTTGGGGGTATAAATGAATTTTCAAAGCAGAACCTATGGAAGTGTAGACATAAGGGAAATCGCCCACATTATCAGAAAAACCGTCTCTGAAAATCCTGACAGAAAATATGTGCTTGCAGTAGGATCGGATTCTCAGAATACTTACGACACAAAAATAGTCCAGGTATTAGTACTCCATACAGTGGGAACAGGGGGGATATTCTTCTACCATACAGAAAGGGTCAGAAGGATCCAGTCATTAAGAGAAAAACTCATAACTGAAACAGAAAAGTCTCTTAGGGTGGCAGATGAGATGCTTAAGGAACTTGAAAATCTCTTCGATGAAGATGAGTTTGATTATACCACCAAGAATATTGCCCTTCAGTTTCACTGCGATGTGGGAAACACAGGTAAATCCAGCACAATGATCAAGGAGGTTATCGGTTATGTTAAAGGAGTCCTTCAGGAGAACTACGATGTCCTTATAAAACCTGAAGCTTTTGCAGCATCTTCAATTGCTGACAAAATATCCAAACCTTCATTCTGTGCTTAAATCCAGTCCCCGGGAAACCGGGGGCTTTTTTGACTCGGATTCTTCAATATATTATTCTTTCTATACCACATTTCCTCTTCCACATTTACCTTTCTACATTTCCTTTACCAATTCTATCCTCTTATTTTATAGTATTAGTGGTGTTGTGATTGTTATTGGTGTTCTGATAAATCACGATATTAAGAGCTTATCTTGAAAAATTATATCCAGAAATAAACAGACATGAGATATTAATTTTTATTTATTTCGTTTCTTAATAACTCTCAGTTGTATAAAATTGAAAAACCCCTGTAAATTCCTGTATTCCGTTCTACTTCCGGAAATGAATAACATGTAATTCGCACACGTTTCAAATAAGTCATTATAAAGATAAGCATTTGTTTTTAAACCTTATTAACTTACATTTTATTCAATATTAATAAGGAGTTAACATATTCATATAATATTAATAAATTACGTTTATATGCCATAACTAATATTTAAAGTTATGATTTTTATAAAATAAATAATTATATTTTCCATATAGTCTGTTTATGTTTAACATCGAAATAATTGGTTTCTAATGCTT
>JBDHVQ010000198.1:0-3915 GCA_039809845.1 Clostridiaceae bacterium
AATACTGCCCTTTTCAGGTTCGGTGTTATTTCCCCTGTCATAAATCCGGGACCTGAGACAAAGGACCTGCCGCTTGCCTATCTTCGTGCAGATACTGACCGGTAAAAAACGGTGTGTGTCTGCATTTTTTGATATGGAAATTTATTGCAGTCAGGCTCAAGAGGCAGGATGATTTTCTTTTCAGTTGAAATGAGAGGGGAATCTGATTGATATCTCGTTGGATGATATACATCATGTTGTCATGTGTATATACCGGTGTTATAATTTGTCTGATAAATAAATGGCTTTAAAGGGGTTAAGGAATTGGAAATAACAGAAACTGAAAAGATCAGAGATATATCAGAAATAAAAAAGAGAGTGGAAGAACTTAAAAGGGAAAAGGATGCGGTAATTCTCGCCCATTACTATGTTGACGGCGAAGTCAAGAAAATGGCAGATTACACTGGAGATTCCTTTTATCTTGCACAGACTGCACATAAAATAAAGAACAGGATTATCGTAATGGCTGGAGTTAAATTCATGGGGGAGAGTGTAAAGATACTGAATCCTGATAAGAAAGTCCTCATGGCTGAAGGATCTGCAGACTGTCCCATGGCCCATATGACAACTGAAGAAGAAATAATGAAGGTAAAGGAAGAATATGATGATCTGGCTGTTGTATCCTATGTCAATTCAACAGCGGAGATCAAAGCACTCAGTGATGCCTGTATTACTTCCTCCAATGCACTTATGGTAATATCAGCTCTGAAAGAAAAGAACATACTTGTAATACCCGATAAGAACCTCGGTAATTACATCAGAGAAAAGATAAAGGATAAAAACATTATAACTTTGGATGGCTGCTGTCCTGTACATGCTGAATATAGGAAGGATTCTCTTTTAAAACTTAAAGAAGAATATCCCGATGCAATGGTATTAAGTCATCCTGAATGCAGGAAGGAAATACTTGAGTTATCTGATTATACAGGAAGCACATCGGGGATTATTAAAACTGCCGGAGAATCTGAAAATCAGGAGTTTATAATTTTTACTGAATCAGGTATTACTGATGAACTTGAAGACTTGAAAAAGGATGAAAGAAATAAACTCAAGAAGTTCATATTCCCGGAAGGGTTTATCTGTGCGGACATGAAAAGAATTACTCCGGAAACACTTATAGAAACTCTTGAGAATGAAATAAATGAAGTGGTTATGCAGGTGGACTTAAGGAAAAAGGCTTCCAAACCCCTTGAGAGGATGCTCGTACTGGGAGAATAAAAAAATGCAGAGTTATTATTACGATACTGTAGTTGTAGGTTCAGGTGTTGCAGGTCTTATTTGTGCTTTAGGATTAAGTGATGAGAGAAAAGTGGCACTTGTAACTTCCAAAAAAATTATGGACAGCAATTCTTCCCTTGCCCAGGGAGGAATCTGTGTAATGAATTCAGACGATGATCTTGAAAGCTTTATGAAAGACACTATGAAAGCAGGTCATTACGAGAATACCCCGGAAGCTGTGAAGATTCTATGTTCTGAGTCAAGGGATGCTATAAGGACACTTGAAGAATATGGAGTGAAATTCGATGAGAAGGAGGGTACTTATTGCTATACCAAAGAAGGTGGACATACTGACAGAAGGATCGTCCATATAGGCGACTATACCGGCAGGGCAATTATGGAAGTACTTGAAAGAGAAGTCAGAAAAAGAAGCAACATTGAAATAATGGAAGATACAAGAGCAGTGGATCTTCTTGTTTCAAAAAATAAATGCAGGGGAATAGTTGCATTAAAAGAAAATGGTGAATTTATAAAGATCGGAGCAAAGGACACAGTTCTTGCAACCGGTGGGCTCGGAGGTTTATACAAGGATTCTACCAACTACAGACATATAAGGGGTGACGGAACTGCTCTGGCAGTAAAACACAATATTCCTCTAAAAGATATATCCTATGTACAGTTTCACCCTACTTCCTTATATGAAGAAAATGAAGGAAGAAGATTTCTCATATCTGAATCTGTAAGAGGAGAAGGAGCACTTCTGAAAGATGCTAAGGGTCAAAGATTTACTGATGAACTGAAACCCAGGGATGTTGTGACTTCTGCAGTGAGATTAAAAATGGCAAAGGATAGGACAACCCACGTGGATCTTGATATAACTCCCATAGGTAATGCTGAGGCTTTCAGTATAAGATTCCCGACTATATCATTATATGTGACTGAAAAGGGAATAGACTTAAAAAATGGTATAATTCCTGTTGTTCCTGCCCAGCACTATACCATGGGTGGAATAAAAGTGGATATGGAATGCAGGACTTCAATGAAACATCTTTATGCAGTGGGTGAAGCAGCGTGCACAGGAGTACACGGCAAGAACAGGCTTGCAAGCAATTCTCTTCTTGAAGGAGTTGTATTTTCAAAAAGAGCAGCACTTGCCATCAACAGGGGAGCTGTAACCTCAGTAATTAACACCGCAGATAAGGGATCAAATCACATGATGAATATCAGGGATTGTAATAATGAAGTAAATAATGAAGATATAAGGAAGACAATACTTTCTGATGTCAATAAACCTGAATCATTGGTAAGATACCTTGAACATGCGGCACCGAAAATAATAATGGAGAAAGTAAACAGTGAAAACAACAGCAAGGCTCAGTAACATAAATATGGATCCGCTGATAATCAGTGCTTTGAAAGAAGATGTCAATTACATCGATGTAAGTTCAGAAGCGGTATATAAAGAAAATAAAAAAGCAAAGATAGACCTTAAGGCAAAGGAAGATGGAATCTTATGTGGACTTCCTGTATTCAAAAGGACATTTGAACTTCTATCTCCTGAAGTTTCCTTCAAAGACTTCAAAGAAGAAGGTGAGAAAGTAGAAAAAGGTGATATCGTAATGGTAATTGAAGGGGATGTCCTAACCCTCCTTACAGGCGAAAGGACCGCCCTTAATTTCTTATGCAGAATGTCTGGAACTGCGACATATACCGGAAGGATGATAGAGGCACTAGGTGATGACAATATCAAAATCCTGGATACAAGGAAAACAACTCCAAATATGAGAGTATTTGAAAAATATGCAGTAAGAGTGGGCGGTGGTTTTAATCATAGATTCAATCTTTCTGATTCAGTAATGCTGAAAGATAATCATATCCAAGCAGCAGGTGGAGTGAAGGAAGCCATAAGACTTGCAAAGGATACTGATCCATTCATATCAAAGATTGAAATTGAAGCTGAAAATATAGAAATGGTAAAAGAAGCCCTCGAAGGAGGTGCAGATATCATAATGCTCGACAATATGAACACAGATACCATTATAGAAGCTGCAGAGATTATTGGCGATAAAGCAATTACTGAGATTTCTGGTAATGTTACTCTGGATAATATAGGTCAGTACAAAGGTCTTCCTGTCGATTATATTTCATCTGGAGCTTTAACTCACTCTGCAGGAATAATTGATTTTTCCATGAAGAATCTTCGTTTTCAGTAAAATTCATTATATGTAATTACAGTAGGTCCCGACATAATAAAAAATATTAAAAGAAAAAGATTTATATTATATTTTGCGTGTTACACAAAATATAGTTTGAAATTATAAAACTTAAGGTTTACTCAGTATTAAGGTTCTAGAACAAATTGTGTTGGTTGACAAAATGTATCATTGTTTAAAGCACTTATTTGGAAGTTAGTCAGTGAGCAGTTTGGGGTATTTAATTACATCAGGCTGCTTTCTTTTTTCTGATTTTCATTTGAATGCTATTGCACGAAATAGCTATTCTTATTTTGAAATTTACCATGTTTCTGAACCCATATGCAACTTTTTTCAGTGTCTTGATTTTATTGTTTATTCCCTCTATCTGACTTATACCCTCTTTGATGGACACCAAAAGCTCGTATATAATCTAGATATAGATGAGGAGAGGATTATATATGGC
>JBDHVQ010000199.1:0-3914 GCA_039809845.1 Clostridiaceae bacterium
TCTGCCTGGTTGAAGCTAACTTTTTTACTATTACAAGATTATGTTCGTAGCCGTCAGTAATATCTGTTTTAATATTTACCAGTTCTGATGATAATTCTTTTAAAATTCCTGGTTTGAGGTTAAGTTCATCCTTAACTCCTGGTCCTTTCATTGCAACAAAGAACCCATCTTTTTTAACGAATGGCAGGCAATATTCGGATATAACCGGAAAACTTGCCACAGCTCTGGACACTGCCAGATCAAATTGATCTCTGTAAGATGTTTCACGTGAAACATCCTCAGCACGTCCATGAATCAGTTCAACATCTCCGAATCCAATATTATCCAGTACTTCCTTCAGGAAAATCAGTCTTTTATTCAGTGGATCAAGAAGAGTGAGATTAATCTGAGGATTTATGATTTTCATTGGAATTCCCGGAAACCCTGCTCCTGTACCTACATCAATTACTTTATAAAGGCTCCGGATTTCTTTTACTTTATAAATATTAATTGAATCAATAAAGTGTTTTATATAAACTTCTTTTTCTTCCGTAATTGCCGTGAGGTTTATTTTTTTATTCCATTCAACCAGAAGTTTCCTGTAAATCTCGAATTTTTCATATGTTTCACGTGAAAAATTCTTGTCCAGTTCTTCGCCTGCTTTTTTAAGAAGATCAAAATTATCCATTTTTCCTCCTTGTTTCAAGGTATATCTGAAGAACATTGATATCAGCGGGGGAAACCCCTGAAATTCTGGATGCCTGACCGATATTTTCTGGTTGGAACTTTGTAAGTTTATCCTGTGCCTCTTTTCTTAGTCCCTTGATTTCCTTATAATCAAAATCTCCCGGCAGCTTCCTCGATTCGAGTTTCCTGAACTGGCCGATTTTTTCCTTTTCTTTAAGGATATATCCTTCGTATTTGACCCTGACATTGATTTCATCAGTTATATCCTTTGATAACTCTGGTCTTTGTGGATCGAGTGGGGCAATTTTATAATAATCGAGCTCGGGCCTTTTTATCAGTTCGTAGAGGGAAGTTGATTTCTTGATTTCTGTACTTCCCAGGTTTTCCATGACTTTGTTTTCTGCAGCTTTTCCTGTTACAGATGTATTTTTCAGCCTTTCTGTTTCTTTTTCTATGTTTTCTTTTCTCAACTTGTATATACACCATCTTTCATCTGAAACTAGTCCGGCTTTTCTTCCTTTTTCTGTAAGCCTCAGGTCTGCATTGTCCTGCCTTAATTCAAGCCTGTATTCACTTCTGGCGGTCATCATCCTGTAAGGTTCTTCAGTACCCTTTGTCACAAGGTCATCTATAAGAACTCCTGTGTATCCTTCTGACCGGTCAATTATCATTTCTTCCATGCCTCTTACTCTAAGTGAAGCATTTATCCCTGCTACAATACCCTGTGCCGCCGCCTCTTCGTATCCTGAGGTTCCGTTTATCTGTCCTGCGGAATAAAGATTTCTGATATCCCTGAATTCCAGGGTCGGTTTAAGGTGAAGGGGATTTATTGAATCGTACTCTATTGCATATGCATAACGGATGATTTCTGCATTTTCAAGTCCTTTTACACTCCTCAGGAATTCTTCCTGTACATCTATGGGTAGAGATGAGGACAATCCTTGTATATACATCTCTGGAGTTGATTCTCCTTCAGGTTCAATAAATACCTGGTGTCTTTCCTTATCCTGGAACTTCATGACCTTGTCTTCAATGGAAGGGCAGTACCTTGGTCCTATTCCTTCAATCATCCCGTTATACATGGGTGATCTGTCTATATTGGATCTTATGATCCCATGTGTATCAGCGGACGTATAGGTAAGGAAACATGACACCTGGTAGTCCCTCGATATAGATGGTGTCATGAAGGAAAACGGATGTATCGGGAATTCTCCTTTCTGTTCTTCCATCACTGAAAAATCTATGCTTCTTATGTGGACCCTTGCAGGTGTTCCTGTTTTGAATCTTCTTAATTCAATCCCAAGATCCAGGAGAGTCTGTGAAAAATCGTTTGCCGGCCTTAATCCTGCAGGTCCGGATTCGTATGAGACATCTCCTATTATTATTTTTCCCCTGAGAAAAGTTCCCGTACAGATTACCACCGTCCTGGCAGGATAAACTGCACCTGATTTTACTTCTACTCCTTTGACTTCATGGTCTTCAACCACAAGTCCTGTAGCCTCATCCTGCCTTATGTATAGATTTTCCTCATTGAGAAGTACCTGTGACATGCCTTCAGAATATCTCTTCTTGTCTGTCTGAACTCTCAGTGAGTGCACAGCAGGTCCCCTTGAAGTATTGAGCATCCTCGACTGGAGAAGTGTCCTGTCTGTATTAAGACCCATTTCTCCGCCCAGTGCATCAATTTCCCTTACGAGGTGTCCCTTGGCAGATCCTCCTATATTTGGGTTACAGGGAAGATATGCCATTGAATCTATATTGAGCGTAAGGAGGAGTGTTTTAAGTCCGGTCCTTGCTCCCGCAAGTGCAGCTTCAGCACCTGCATGGCCGGCTCCTATAACTATCATGTCGTATGTATCTGATATGTATTTCAATTTTTCACCTACTTTCCTATGCAGAATCCTGAAAATATCCTGTCCACAAGGTCTTCTCTCAAAGTATCTCCTGTGATTTCACCAAGATATGTCCAGGCACTGTGGATATCTATTGTAACAAGATCCATGGGTACAGAATTTTCTATGGCTCCTGCAGCTTCCCTTAATGAGTTTTCAGCTTTTATAAGTGCATCCCTGTGCCTTTCATGGGTAATCATGATTTCTGAAAGGTCTTCAGAAAATGTTCCTGACAATTCCTTTATCTTCTTTCTCACTTCATCAAGACCGTAACTGTTTTTTGCTGAAATCAGTACTGCATCTTTGAATATTTCTCCTTCGGTCATGAGTTTCTTTTCGAGGTCAGATTTGTTTAAAAGAATAATTCTTTTAAAGTCCTCTGTTTTTGAAAGAAGTTCTGAGTCTTCATGAGATAGTTCCCTCGAAAGATCGAGTACCAGTATTACAAGATCTGCTTCTTCCATGGAAGACAGTGATTTTTCAACACCTATTTTTTCAACGGGATCTTCAGTTTTTCTTATCCCCGCAGTATCGAGGATTTTTACAGGTATACCGTCTATATTGATATATTCCTCAAGTACATCCCTCGTGGTGCCCGGAATATCAGTGACTATTGCCTTGTCTTCCTCAATGAGGGCATTAAGAAGGGATGATTTTCCTACATTTGGTTTACCTGCAATGACAACCTTTAAACCTTCCCTCACAATTTTTCCGCTTTCCGATGATTTTATGAGGTGGTTTATATCATAAGACATCGATTCAATATCTTCCTTTATCTTAAGATCAGATGATCTTTCAAGTTCATCATCGGGGAAATCGAGGGTCACTTCAATGGAAGCGAGGATAATTAAAAGTCTGTCTCTTAAACCGGCAATTTTTTCCGAAAGTTTACCCCGGCTCTGGTCTCCGGCAGCCTTCAGTGCAGCACCAGTCCTTGAATTTATGATGTCCATGACAGCTTCTGCCTGACTTAAGTCTATCCTGCCGTTTAAAAAAGCCCTTTTTGTAAATTCACCGGGCTCTGCCATATGGGCGCCTTCTCTCAGCACGAGTTCAAGAATCTTTCTGACCGGTAAAAAGCCTCCGTGGCAGGAGATTTCGGCCACATCCTCTCCTGTATAACTCCTGGGCCCTCTGAAATATGATACCAGAACTTCATCCACCGGTGTTTCACCGTCCATTATATGCCCGTATCTTATGGAAAAGGGAAGTATATCGTCAATTTTTCTTCCGTTTACACCCCTGAAAATATTTTTTAAGTAATGCAGTGATTCCGGACCCGAAATCCTTATAACACTTATTGAAGAACCTGCACCGGACGATGCTGTTCCCGCTATGGTCCTTTCCTTATACATT
>JBDHVQ010000200.1:0-3909 GCA_039809845.1 Clostridiaceae bacterium
TCGGGTAAGAAACTTGATTTTCTGGTTCAGGAAATGAACAGGGAAATAAATACCATGGCATCAAAATCACAGGATATAGAAATCACGGGACTTGTCCTTGAAATGAAGAACGAGACGGAAAAAATCAGGGAACAGATCCAGAACATTGAGTAGGAGATTAAATTTGGCAGTTAAACTAATCAACGTGGGCTTTGGCAACATTGTCTCCGCCGACAGGGTGGTTGCGGTGGTAAGTCCTGAATCTGCACCCATCAAAAGGCTGGTGCAGGAGGCGAGGGACAGGGGAATGCTGATCGATGCAACCTACGGAAGAAGGACCAGGGCAGTGATCATTACAGACAGCGACCATGTGGTTCTGTCAGCGGTTCAGCCTGAAACCGTGGCACACAGAATGGAAGCTGAGACTGAAGGTGATGAAAATGAGTAAGAGAGGACTTCTTTTTATTATTTCAGGACCATCCGGGGCTGGAAAGGGCACCATATGCAAGGCATATATGGAAGAAGCAAAGGATACCTACCTTTCAGTTTCGGCCACTACAAGGTCCCCGAGGGACAGAGAAACTGACGGAGAAAGCTATTACTTTTTATCGAGGGAAGAATTCGAGGAAAAGATCCATGCAGGAGAATTCCTGGAATTTGCTGAAGTTTACGGAAATTACTACGGGACACCGAACTGGAAGGTGGAGGAAAAACTTTCCATGGGGATCGATGTGATCCTCGAAATTGATATCCAGGGAGCACTTAAAGTCAAAGAAAATTCCCCTGAAGGGATATTCATCTTCGTACTTCCGCCGTCCATGGAGGAATTAAAGCAGAGGATAATAAGAAGGGGAAGTGAGACACCAGAGAGTCTTTTAAAAAGATTCAATTCTGCCTTCAAGGAAATAAACTACATATCAAGGTATAATTACGCAGTCATAAATACCACGGTCGAAGAAGCATTAGATTCTGTAAAAGCCATAGTAAAGGCTGAGAAATTAAGGGTTTCAAGGGTGGTACAGGACGTCGAAATGTTAAAAGGAGAATACGTTAATGAATGATTCAATGATAAACCCGCCGATTACAGAACTTCTTGAAAAGGTGGACAACAGGTACAGGCTCGTTACAGTTACTTCAAGAAGGGCAAGGCAGATAATAGACAACCAGGAAGTACTCTTACCCGAAGAAGAAATTGAAGAATTAGGAGTTGAGGATGTCAAGGACAAGCCTCTCACAATAGCAATCAATGAAGTTGATGAAGGACTTGTTACATATGAGGATTTAGATCCTGCCGGGGGAGACGAGGAGCAATGAAAAATGTGGTCCTGGGAGTCACAGGAGGCATAGCAGCTTATAAGGCCCTCGATATTGTATCAGGACTAAAAAAGAAGGGTGTGGAAGTTGATGTCGTAATGACAGAATCCGCACAGGAATTCGTACGTCCCCTTTCTTTTCAGTCCCTGTCCCAGAATCCTGTCATAACTGACATGTTCGAAGAACCAAAGGTCTTTGAAATTGCCCATATATCACTTGCGAAAAAGGCAGATGTAGTTTGTATAGCTCCCGCCACGGCAAACATCATTTCAAAACTTGCAAACGGAGCAGCCGATGACTTTTTATCGACCATGTGCCTTGCGACAAGGGCAAAGATTATTGTAGCCCCTGCAATGAATACCAATATGCTCAGTCATCCGGTTACTGCAGAAAACATCGCAAAACTTGAAAACTTAGGATATAAGGTATTGGGAACCGGATCCGGAAGACTTGCCTGCGGCGATGTGGGTGAGGGAAAGTTACTTCCCCCTGAAATCATCGTGGATGAGATTATGGAAGCACTTTCAGAAGATGAAAAGATGGAAGATATTATAGATGATAATCTGGATGATAAGAATACCATGCTCTCAGATACCCAGTCTCTGGCCCGAAAGAAAATCATAATAACTGCAGGACCGACTTGCGCACCCATAGATCCGGTAAGGATGCTTACCAACAGATCTTCAGGAAAGACAGGCTATGCCCTGGCTGAAGAAGCAAGGGAGAGGGGTGCTGAAGTGGTGCTGATTTCGGGAACGGATGCACTGCAGGACCCTTCCGGTATAGAGACCTTCCACGTCACAACAAACAGTGAGATGTACGATGAAGTTCTCTGTCATTTTGAATCCTCAGATGCAGTTATAATGGCCGCTGCCGTGGCAGACTATAAAATCAGTTCCTACAGTGAGGAAAAGATCAAAAAGAGCGGTGATGAACTGACCCTTACATTCACAAAGGACAGGGATATTTTAAAATCCCTCGGCGAAATTAAAACCCATCAGAAGCTCATTGGTTTTGCGGCAGAATCCCAGAATTTTATGGAAAATGCCATGAGTAAACTTAAATCGAAGAATCTCGACCTCATAGTTTTAAATGACATAGGCGGCGGAAAGGTATTCGGAAAAGACGAAACCAGGGTAATAATCATGGGAGATTTGAGAGAATCAGAAGAGACCGGTACTTTTGAAGGCACCGCGTTTATGGATTCAGGTGAAATAACAAAAAAGAAGGCCGCAGGTATAATATTGGATACCGTGGAAGGCCTTTTTGCAGAATAAATCAGTGAACCTGCAGCCATGCAGGTTTTATTGGGTTGGGAATAATTCCTGAAAGGATCATGGCTTTGTATATAAGTGTAATAATAAATTCGACTGCCCGGGTCCTCGACAGGACCTATCTTTATAAATCCGGTGAATACGATGTGGCCCCAGGAGACCTTGTTTCCCTTGAATTTGGAAATGGAAGCAGGAAGGAACTGGGCTTTGTCATGGAAACCAGTGAAGAATTGCCTGAGGATATTCCCGGAAATGCAAAGATAAGGGATATTTTATCCGTTACAGAAAAATCCCTTTTTACCCCCGAAGATATCCCTGTCATGGATTTTCTGAGAAGAA
Source organism: Clostridiaceae bacterium (assembly GCA_039809845.1). GTDB lineage: Bacteria > Bacillota > Clostridia > Clostridiales > Clostridiaceae > JG1575. The sequence continues at coordinate 2,907 of JBDHVQ010000200.1, forward strand.
AATACCTGTCTTCCTGGCTTGAAGCCATAAGACTCTTTATTCCAAAGGGAGACCTTAAAAACCTGAAACATAAGAAAAAAATGGTGCTGAGGGGAATAAAGGAACCTGAAAATGAAAAATACCTGGAAATTTACCGGTATATCAGAGAAACCGAAGAAAAAGGCGGAATAATAAAATCAGAAGCTGTAAAAGAAGGTTATTCACTCTCTTCAATCAACACCATGATTAAAAAAGGATATCTCACTGTTACAGAAGAAGATGACTTAAGATACGATACATTTGAATATCCCCCATACCACGAATTTCCCTTAAACGAAGAACAGCAGGCGGTCTTTGATGCGGCTGAAGAAAAAAACGAAGGAGTCTTTCTTCTTCACGGAGTGACAGGTTCGGGAAAGACGGAAGTTTTTCTCCATATAGTATCTGAAGCCCTGAAAAGAGGCGAAGACAGCATAATCCTCGTACCTGAAATAGCACTTACTCCTCAGCTCATAGAAAGAGTAAAGGGGAGGTTCGGAAAAAATATAGCAGTATACCATTCAAGACTCTCTGAAGGTGAAAAGTTCGATGAATGGATGAGGATTAAAAAGGGAAAGGTTAAAATTGCTATCGGAGCCAGGAGTGCACTTTTTCTGCCGTTTAAAAATCTAAAGACAGTAATTGTCGACGAAGAACATGAAACCAGCTATAAATCTGAGATGAATCCCAAATATGTAACCCGTGAAGTTGCTGAATTCATAATGAAAGAAAAAAAGGGGAAGGTAATCCTCTGTTCTGCTACCCCATCCATCGAGTCATACAGGAAAGCACTTAAGGGAGAATACACTCTCCTTGAAATGAAAAAAAGGGCAGGGGAAGGAAAACTCCCCGAAGTCAGAATAGTGGACTTAAGGCAGGAATTAAGAAACGGAAACAGAACAATGATTTCCGGTGAACTTAAAAGTGCCATGGAAAAAGCCCTTGAAAACCATGAGCAGACCATTCTTTTCATCAACAGGAGAGG
>JBDHVQ010000201.1:0-3892 GCA_039809845.1 Clostridiaceae bacterium
AGGCAAGAGACCTCATCCATAAAGGACATACTCTTTTAACTTCACCACTGGCAGCATCAGGGAAGATGAATTATTCGCCAATAAGGAGCATTGTATTATCTGATAATCCGGATGGAAATAATTCAGAGAGCATACTTTTGATCGAAAATGCAGTTGCCAGGATAAATAAAATTCTGAAAACAAGGAATTTTGACTATGAAAATATTGATGGATACAAATTGATAGACAGTGAACTGCTTTTTTCTGCATTGGATGAAATCGATTTAATAAATAAAAAGACGGAGGTTTGATTATGAAACTGGAAAGGCTGAAGGTAAAGGTGGATTCAGTTGTCCTTGGAGATGTAAACAGTATGGAAAATGGAAAACTTACTGTTTCTGAGGAGCAACTGAGAGATTTTGCAAAAGGGATTGACGGTGTAGAGGATGTTAAAGTGGATGTTGCAATGCCTGGCGAAAAGGTAAGGATTATACCGGTAAAGGATGTCATCGAGCCGAGGGTTAAAATTACCGGAATCAAAGGGTTTGCGGGAGTAACTCAGGAAGAAGGTCAGTTAGGATACGGTTCCTATAAAGTACCTGAAAATGTGGCAATAGTAACAATCGGAGATATTGTCGGTTTTCAGGAGGGTGTAATCGATATGTGGGGTGAAGGGGCAAAATGGACTCCGTTTTCAAAGACAATGAATATTGTTGTGGATATCAAATGCCGTGAAGACTTAAAGCCTCACGAACATGAAAGATGTGTAAGGATTGCAGGCCTTATGATAAGTGAATATATAGGAGAGATCGTAAAGGATGCGGAAAGCTATGACAGTGATATCTTTGAAGTGGTTACAATGCCCGAAGAAACTCTGAAATATCCTGATCTTCCAAAAGTAGCATATGCAGAGATGATGATTACCCAGGGGCTTCTCCATGATACCTATATTTACGGACAGGATGCCAAAACCATACTTCCCACACTTCTGCATCCACTTGAAGAAATAGATGGTGCAGTAGTATCCGGTAACTGCGTTGCAGCCTGTGACAAGATTACCACTTATCAGCATCAGAATAATTCAGTAATTCTTGAATTACTGAAAATTCACGGAAAGAAAATCAACTTCCTTGGCTGTGTCATGACACCGGAACTTACGACCCTTGCAGGAAAGTTCAGAAGTGCAGACTATACCGCAAAACTCCTTAAGAACATGGGAGCCGAAGGGGTTATTATTTCTGAGGAAGGATATGGAAATCCTGATTCAGATCTCGTGATGATTGCATCAAGACTTGAAAAGGAAGGAATCAAAGCAGTGATGATTACCGATGAATGTTCCGGATGGGAAGGGGATTCACAGCCCCTTGCAGATACACATCCTGAAGCAAAGGCAGTAGTGTCAACCGGAAATGTTTCATATGTTGTAACGCTTCCCAAGGCAGAAAGAATACTTGGGAATCCAGAATCCATAGTAAATCTTGCAGGGGGATGGGCAGGAAGCTACAATCCGGAGACAGGGGAAATAAAATGCGAACTAAATGCTGTAATTGGAGCAACATCTGAAATCGGATACCACAATCTGACGGTCAGGGAATATTAGGAGGATAAAATGGAAAAGAAAAAAATACTTTATTATCTGAATCAGTTTTTCGGTCAGATCGGCGGCGAAGATAAGGCAGATACACCGTCGGAGCTTCTGAAAAAGCCTGTTGGTCCTGCAGCGGCCTTTAACGATGAGTTAAAGGATAATGCTGAAGTTGCCGCTGTATTTATATGCGGAGACAATTATATTAATGAACATACCGACGAAGTACTGAAAGAGTTTTCCAGGGCAATGGATGAGATAAAGCCGGACATAGTTGTTACAGGACCTGTTTTCAATGCAGGAAGATATGGTATGGCTGCATCTCTTATCGGGGTTTATGTCAAAGAAAATTATGGAATACCTGTAGTTTCCGGTTCCTTTGAAGAAAATCCCGGCCTTGATTCACTAAGGAAGAGTTCTTATACAATAAAAACGGGAAGTTCAGCAGCTGATATGAAAAAATCTTTACCCAAAATGGCTGAAATGACCATCGCGCTACTGAAAGGAGAAACACCTGATCCTGATAAAAATGAGTATTTTCTGCAGGGTAGAAGAGTGACTGAGTTTTCTTCAAAAACAGGAGCACAAAGAGCAGTAGACATGCTCCTTGACCGTCTTTCCGGAAAAGAATATACTACAGAGCTTCCGATGCCTACATTTGATTTTGTGGAACCGGCTGAACCCATTAAGGACATTAAACATGCAAAAATTGCACTGGTAACATCAGGGGGCATAGTCCCTGAAGGAAATCCGGACAGAATACAGTCAGCTTCTGCACAGAAATGGGGTAAATACGACATTTCCGGTGAAAGAGCACTTAAAGGAGACTTCATAACTATACACGGCGGATATGATCCCGTTTATGCAAATGAATGTGCAGACAGAGTTGTACCACTGGATGCTTTGAGAAAACTTGAAGAAGAAGGTGAAATAGGGGAAGTATACGATACTTTTTATACCACCACAGGAACCGGAACTTCTGTTGCAAACGCAGTAAGATTCGGAAAGGAAATAGGAAAGGAACTGAAAGAAAAAGGAGTGGACGGTGTAATTCTTACCAGTACCTGAGGCACCTGTACACGTTGCGGTGCAACGATGGTAAAAGAAATAGAAAGATACGGCATTCCGATTGTCCATATGGCTACCATCACTACAATATCTGAATCTGTTGGGGCAAACAGAATAGTTCCTACACTTGCAATTCCATACCCTGTCGGAAATCCCAATGAAAGTGCAGAGACTGAATACAGAATAAGGGAAGGACTTACAAGAAGAGCTCTCAATGCTTTGCAGTCAGAAGTTAAAGAACCTACCCAGTTCTAGGGAGGGATAAAAAATGACAAAATCAGAAAGAGTAAATTCTGTAAAATATGCAGGAGCAATAATAGCACTTCTTATTGGATCTGGCTTTGCCACCGGTCAGGAAGTGATTCAGTATTTTACCTCCTACGGATGGCAGGGAATTCTGGCTGTCATACTGATGTTCATTCTCATGACATACGTGACCTATGAATTCATGATGACAGGAAGCAGGGAAAAATTCAGATCAGGAAACGATATTTATTATTACTATGCAGGTCCGGTAATAGGAAAGTTTTACGATTATTTCTCAGCTTTTTTCCTCTTTCTCTCTTTTATTGTAATGATTGCAGGAGCCGGAGCAACACTCAACCAGCACTTTGGGCTTCCTAAAGAAGCAGGGGGAATATTACTTGGAATACTTGCAGTTTTATCCTGTATAACCGGAATAAAGAAAATTGTGGATATTATAGGGGGAATAGGACCCATTATAGTAATAACAGCATTGCTTCTTGGTATTATTACAGTTTTTTCCAATCCTGAAGGATTAAGGAATGCAGATGAAGCGGTAAAAAATGCCAATCTATTGAAGGCATCACCCAACTGGATCCTCAGCGCATTATCCTATGTCGGTTTCTGTATGCTGTGGCTTGCTGCTTTCGTTTCTCAGATGGGTAAAAAAGCAGAATCCAAAAAAGAAGCATCTGCAGGGGCGGTTCTGGGATCACTCTTATTTTCCCTGGCAGTATTTATAGTATACCTTGGACTTTTAAGCTCAGTTCCAGAAATTGCCGGTTCCCAGATTCCTAATCTGATACTTGCAGGAAAAATACATCCAGTACTTCCGCTATTATTTGCGGTAATGATATTCCTCGGTATATATACTACTGCTGTTCCTCTGTTATGGTCAGTCGTTTCTAGATTCAGCGATGAGGGGACACCGCGTTTCAGAAACCTTACAATTATACTTGGAGCCATAGGAATAATTATAGGTATACTTGTAAAATTCGATTATATCATTAACGTGGT
>JBDHVQ010000202.1:0-3861 GCA_039809845.1 Clostridiaceae bacterium
CTGTAGTCACCAGTATCATATTCTTCGTACTCCATTCCCTTTCTTTTCAGTCCTTCATAAAAAAATTCCGGACAGGGCAACTGTATTATTCCGGTTCCACTTTGTATTATTTCTTCAGCAAGGGGAAAAGCTCCCTCTGCTCTTTCAAGGCCTTCAACCACAGTATTCTGATTTAAAATACAATGTGATATCAGTACTATTTTCCTTCCCTTCTCAATCATACTTAACCTGCCTTCAAACCTTTATTATTCTCCATTGAATTATAACACTGGCTTAAAGTGTCCATTTATTTTATTTATAAATATAGTCATTGACTTTCAAAATAACTTAACTCTGATTAGAAGCTTCTTAATTGATTGTTCCGGGAAATTATTTCTCCCTATAAGAATTTATTGTTTTCCTGATATAGAGTCAGCTGTTGGATAATTGTTTTTTCAGAAATATCAAACTTTCATAAAAGTATAATTTTTCGGAGTCGTCCGCAAAAGGTTAATCAATTTGTCTTTATCAAATGATGATTCCGTTATGAAGTTTTCTGTTGATCCTGTGTGGTATGTTGAGATTGCTTTCTCTTGGTTTAAGGATAAAATACATAGTTTCCCTTAAAAGGACTTCCGGGACGAGTTTAGTAAGTACTGCAAGGAACTTATTCCTTAAGCCAGGTATCGCTATCGTTTTTCCCCTTTTTAGTGCAGTCACGGCAAATTCTGCCACCTGTTCAGGAAGATCATTTGTCAGCATTCTGTAAAGTCCTGATTTTTCAGCATGGGTTCTCTCTTCAAATCCTGAAGCAACTACTGAAGGACAAAGTGCCATTATTTTTATCGGGGAGTTTTTCATTTCAACTGCCAGGCCTTCGGTAAATGATTTTACATATGCCTTTGTACCGTGGTAAACAGCCTGGAAAGGTCCCGGTATGTAGGATGTCATGGATGAAACATTCAGTATTTCTCCCCTTCCTTCTTTTTCCATTTCCTTTAAGTAATACCATGTAAGTTCTGTAAGTGCTCTTATATTTACATATATGGCTTCAAGATGCAGTGAAATATCAGCATCTGTAAATTTTTTTAGTTCCCCGGTTCCTGCACAGTTTACAAGGGTTTCCACAGAATAATCATTATCCCTGGTATAATTTATTATTTTTTTAGCTGCATTTTCTTCCTCAAGATTTACAGAAAGAATATCGACGCTGATATTATATGAAGCTTCAAGTGTTTCCCTTGCAGTCCCCAGCATATCCATATCCTGTGCAACGAGAAGAAGATCCCTGCCGTCCTGTGCATATACTTCCGCTATGCATCTTCCTATCCCAGAAGACCCGCCTGTTATGAGTGCTGTTTTTTTCATTTTTTTATCTCCTTTTTAAACTGCCTGATGCAATTATAGGAGAAAGTAATTAACCGGCATCACTTAATAAGTGAACTGCCGGTTAAAATTTATTATTTCATTTTTTAGTGTTATAATGGCTTTTCTGACACACTGTAAATCTGGAAAACCGTAAATGCAATTTCTTATCTCTTTGGTTCTTCTCACCATTTATCTAAGCTTAATTAATCCTGTTTTTACGTTATTCCACGAAGTCGCTCAAGATGTAGTTGGTGATATCCATACCTTTGTCTGTAAAGGAAAGCCTGTCATCTTTGAATATGAGATGTCCTGTATTCTGATACTTACTGATTATATATCCGTATTTTTCCAAAAGATCCCAGCCAGTCCTTCTTCTGAATTCCTCCGCCGATATCCCTTCATTCATCCTCATACCCATGAAAATGAATTCTTCAGCTGCATCAACTCTTGTAACTTCTGAGGTTTCGGAGGCTGCATTTTCTTTTGTCTTCATGAGTTCTATGTATTCTCTGAGGCTTCTGGTATTGGTGTACCTTGTTCCGTCTTCATATCCTGAGGCTCCTGCCCCTGCACCTATATAATTTCTGCATTTCCAGTATGCAATATTGTGCCTTGATTCAAATCCGGGTTTTGAAAAGTTTGATATTTCGTATCTTCCATACCCGGCTTTAATCAGTCTTTCCCTTACGTAATCCTGAAAATCCCTGTCTTCATCTTCCTGGGGAAGCACCATTTTGCCTTCCTTAACCTTGTTAAAAAAGTCGGTACCTTCTTCGAGAATGAGACTGTAGACTGAAATATGGGACGGATTCAAGGCTATTGCCTTATCCATTGTGTCTTCAAGTATTTCCATGGTCTGCCCCGGAAGTGCAGTTATAAGGTCAAAACTTATATTGGGGATTACCTTCCTTGTATTTTCATAGGCTTTGAGAAATGTACTGTAGTCATGGATCCTGCCTATATTTTTAAGTATCATGTCATCGGTGGACTGAAGTCCCATCGATACCCTGTTTACACCGCAGTCTTTCATAATCCTTATCTTTTCCGGAGTCAGTGATTCAGGGTTTGCTTCAACGGTAAATTCTACATCTTCAGTTAGATTCAGATTTTTCACTTTTTGAAGTAGCCTTCTGAATTCATCATCCGGAAGCACCGTAGGGGTGCCTCCGCCTATAAATACAGTTGATATTTCTTTATTTTCGGCCTTTAATTCAATTTCTTTTATAAGGGCATCCATATATTCCGGAATCATGTGATCCATACCTGCGTAGGTTGTAAAATCACAGTAACCGCATCTTTTCCTGCAGAACGGAATATGGATGTAGAGTGACAAATCTTCCACTATTCCACCTTGAGGATGGACATGAATGCTTCCTGTGGTACTTCAACGGATCCCACCTGTCTCATTCTCTTTTTACCTTCCTTCTGCTTTTCAAGGAGCTTTTTCTTTCTGGTTATATCTCCCCCGTAACACTTTGCAAGGACGTCCTTTCTCATGGCTTTGATGGTTTCCCTCGCTATGACCTTTGATCCCACGGCTGCCTGAATCGGTACTTCAAACATCTGTCTTGGTATTACTTCCTTAAGCTTTTCTGCTATGTTTCTTCCCTTGGTGTAGGCCCTTTCTTCAGGGACAATCATACTTAAAGCATCGACTATGTCTCCGTTTAAGAGTAGGTCGAGTTTTACAAGCTTTGTTTCCTGATAGCCGTGGAGGTCGTAGTCCAATGACGCATAACCCCTTGTCCTCGATTTTAATGTATCGAAAAAGTCGTATATTATTTCATTGAGTGGCAGTATGTAGTTTATCTGGGCCCTGTTTTCATCTATGTAGTTCATGTCGATGTAGGTACCTCTTCTTGCCTGGCAGAGTTCCATTATTGAACCCACATATTCTGAAGGCGATATTATCGATGCCTTAACTATTGGTTCTTCCATGAATTCTATTGATGACACAGGCGGAAGGTTTGTGGGGTTTGTAATTTCTATCATTTCCCCGTCTGTCTTGTAGACTTTGTATATAACTGATGGGGATGTCGTGATGATATCGAGGTCAAATTCCCTTTCAAGTCTTTCCTGGATAATTTCCATATGCAGAAGTCCCAAGAATCCGCATCTGAAACCAAAACCTAAAGCAACTGATGTTTCAGGTTCAAAATCTAGGGCTGCATCGTTCATCTGCAGTTTTTCAAGGGCTTCACGGAGTTCATCGTAATCAGCACCATCCACAGGATAAATACCTGAAAAGACCATGGGGACAGCTTTTTTATACCCGGGAAGTGCTTCCTTTGCCGGGTTATCCTTTAGGGTAATAGTATCCCCGACCCTTGCGTCCCTTACATTTTTAATGGAACCGGTAATATATCCCACATCCCCGGCTTTAAGTTCTTCCACAGGAAGGTATCCTGGAGTAAATACTCCGGCTTCTGTTACTTCATAGTCGGTTTTTGTATTCATAAACCTTATGACATCGCCCTTTTTAACCATTCCTTCCTTGATTCTCACATGGCATAC
>JBDHVQ010000203.1:0-3847 GCA_039809845.1 Clostridiaceae bacterium
GTTCATCTATGAAGAATTCACCCTTCTTCTTTTTTACGGCATCTTCCATTCTTACTTCCACATATTTATCCCTGATTGCTGGAATCTCTTCAGGTACAGAAAACCCTTCAAGCTTCATAATTACCCTGTCAGCCTGAAATTTTACTCCTTCAACCTTATACTCAGTACCGTCAATTATCACATATGTAAGTTTACCGAATCTCTTAAGATCATCAGTCAGTGGTATTATCTTACATTCTCCCTTTATTCCGTGGGCTTTCCCCACTTTTCCTATTACTATTGTTTTATTTTCCATATTTTTCCCTCTTGGTTCATTTTCGGACTGATTTATCATTCAGTGTAAGTCATCGTACGTTTCCTGATTTTCTATACATGTAATTATATCAGAATAAAGAAACATAGCCCTTGACACATGGAATTTCCCAATTAAATAATCCCTCTTAATCGGAGGGATTAAAATAGGGATATTTATTTATCTTGCATCAGAAAGTTTCTGTTCTCTGATAATTTTTTCAGGAATATCGTGGTCCATTTCCCAGATGACATTGATTGGGTTGGAACCGCTGTGACTTCTGTATTTTGCACCTCCAAGGAATATAAAGGGAGAAGCCTTTCCGTATGTGTTCTTATTTTCCCTTACAAATATTATTGTTCTGTTGAGAATGTTTCCTGATATATACCTCTTTCCGGTCGGGGAGGTGTCCGATGTGGTACTCTGTGATTCCCAGCTGAACAGGTGCCTGCTTACTGCATAATCATTGTACATGGTTGAAGGGATATAGTCTTTTTCACTTTTATTCAGAGTAACCATGAGTACATCAGTCAAATATTTTTCTATATACTTTATACCTTCCCTCCATTCAGCTTTCTTTCGGGCATCAGTCAGGCCGAATGCAGAGAGTATCTGAATTCTTGTATAAGATGCGTATATATCAAGGGGTATCCGTTCATCCTCATATGGAATTTCGGTTATCTTAATTCTTTTTCTGTTGTAAATCAGAAGTTCTCTTATTTCATCAGCGGCATCAGAATCTTCTTCTATAAGTTTTCTGAAGCTTTCTTCAAAACTTACTTCCGGAATCCTGTCCCATATTGAGTAGTAAAACATCGAAACCATTCTTTTCTCTTTTTCTGTCATCGATGAAAAATCAGCTTCTCCGCTCAGGATTTTCAATGAGAAATCAATGAGTCTCCTGCTGTCAAGTGAACTTAATCTCCGCATGGAATTTACATAATCCTGTCTGTTTTCGGCTGTAAATGATTCCTTTATACCTGCTGCATACTTGATTTCATTAAGAAATAAGTATCTTGATCCTATTTTTCTGGAATAGAATTCCTGGGAAGTAAATTCTGTTACATCAAGAAAATTTTCAAGGTTTGAAGTTTTTCAGGAATTCTATGAAGCCGCCCCTGTATCTGTCAATGGTTTCAAGGATATGTTCCATTGCCTTTTTTTCAAGTTCTATATGACATCCGGCGGGCATCGATGGAAACTGACCACTTATGTCCTTTTCCACTTCGCTTCTGTTCTTTCCCGTCATGACCATAAATTTTGACAGAAAATCATAGTTCCTGTTCGCCTGACCTACGTAATCGAGAACTGTCAGGACTTCTTTCCCGGGATAAAGCCTTAATCCTCTGCCCAGCTGCTGCAAGAATACCGTAAGAGATTCTGTTGGCCGTAAGAACAGCACTGTGTCCACTGCGGGAATATCCACACCCTCGTTGAAAAGATCCACCGTGAAAATACAGTTTATTTCTCCACTCTCAAGTTTCTTCCTGGCAGTTTTTCTGATATTGTCAGGACTTCCTGAGTGCAGTGCTTCAGATTTTATACCTGACGTGTTAAAACACTCACTCATGAATTCCGCATGTGCGATACTGGTACAGAAACCCAGACCTTTGAATGAGTATTTATCCTTCAGATATCTGTCAAGGGAATCAATTATTAGCCCTGCTCTTAATTCTGCCTTCTTCCTGTCCATGACATATACATTTTCAAGGGAACTTCTGTCGTATCCTCCCCTGGTCCATTTAATGCCATCAAGATCCGTACTGTAGGGGCACAATAGTTTTCTTTCAACTGCATCTGTAAGTCTTATTTCTGACGAAATCCGTCCGTCAAAGAATTTTAAAATATCTCTGCCATCTGCCCTTTCCGGAGTCGCAGTAAGACCTAAAAGAATCTCAGGTCTGAAGTAATCAAGTATTTTAAGATATGTAGGTGCATCGGCATGATGTGTTTCGTCAAGTACAATGTAGTCAAAATAATCTTCCGGATATTTTAATAGATTCTCTTCCCGGGACAACATCTGTACGGATGCAAAGATATTTTCTCCTGTAGAAGGTATTGAATAGTCAGCCCAGAGTTCACCGAAGTTCATATCCCTCAGCACGTGTCTGAAGGTACCCATACTCTGCATTAAAATTTCTTTTCTGTGAGCAAGAAAAAGGAGCCTTGTCCCTTTTTTCCTCATCCTCCTGAAGTCAAAGGCTGCAACCATGGTCTTTCCTGTTCCCGTCGCTGATACTACAAGGTTTTTAAAAGAGCCGAGTTCCCTCCTTGAAAAATCAAGATCCTCAAGAATCTCTGTCTGGTGAGCATATGGTTTCAGGTCAAATAACACATAATTATTCATTCCGTTATCGTCGTATGAACACTCAAGGGATTCCTTCAGCTGTTTTTTCATAATCTCAGAAGAAGGGTCAAACAAAGTGAACTCATCGTCATTCCAGTATGTCTCAAAAGACTTTTTAAGGGTAAGGAGGGCATCTTCTGATGTATATTCTGATATCTTAAGATTCCACTCCAATCCTGAAGTAAGTGCAGGATCGGATATGTTGGAAGAACCTATGTAGGCTGTACTGTACCCTGTATTTCTCTCAAAATAATATGATTTTGCATGGAGTCTTGTTCTTTTGACATCATAGGAAACTTTTACTTCAGTATTTTCCATTTCAGCAAGCTCCAGAACAGCCTTGTAATCTGAAGCTTTCATATAGGAGGTTGTTAAAACCCTTAATTTACCACTTGAAGTAAATTCTTTAAGTGCATCTCTTAGTAATCTGAATCCCGAAAATTTTATAAATGAAATAAGAAGGTCAATCCTGTCAGATGTCCTTATCTCCCTGTTAAGTTCACTCACAAGGGTGGGATCCGACCTTCCCGTAAGAAGAGTTGTATTGGCCAAAGAGGTAAGAGGTCTGTTGGTATTGAGATATTTCAGCTTTTCCTTATCTTCATGCATTGCAGTAAGTTCATAAAGATCCTCCGATCCTGAAAGCATAGAATCTCTCAAAACAGAATCTTTTAGAATTGAAGAAATATTACTCCATTCCTTTTCCGAGAGCTCAGAAAGGTATTTTCTTATTATCTTCTGTATTTTAAGAGCAAGGACAAGAGGGATTTCACTTTTATCCACTTTTCTTGAAGAATATATTCCCTTCACTTTTCCAAGTTCTTCATCTATAAGTTTATCTATAATAAGTTCATAAAGACCGTTTACCATGTTTATATCCCAGTTATTCCTTTTCATTTTTAATTTAAGATCATTATAGATGCCATAACAGACGGTTACCAGGCTTGATTTTTAAAAAAGAAAAAAATACTTTGGTTATAAATTAAATAGCCGAAGAGAGATCATTAATAATTCAGCAGAATCATTTTTAAAAAAAGAAGCTGAATCAGGAATGATTTAAGGAAAAGAATTATGGATAAAAAAATTACTGGAAGCATTCACTATCTCTGCTGCTTGTAAATTAACTTTATAATATACGTATGGGGATTTAAAAATATCAGGAAATTTATTTTTGGATAGAATGATGCACTCAATGTGCCGGTATATCT
>JBDHVQ010000204.1:0-3789 GCA_039809845.1 Clostridiaceae bacterium
GCTGGAATTGGCAGACAGGCACGTCTCAGAAGCGTGTGTCTAGCGACGTATGGGTTCAAGTCCCATTACCTGCACCAACTGTAACAATAACGGTGCTTTTGCACTTTAAAAAATACCAGCCGGGAAGTTAATCCCTGCTGGTATTTTTTATTAATCTTTAAGTAATTCACTGCCGGTTATCAGAATAAACTATAAACATATCCTTTATTAAATATATTTCTCCCGGCTTATATTTTTGAGGCATGGTAAGCACGCACACGTATTATTTTAAATTCTCCCATTTCTTCATTTATTGCTTTTAAATAATCTTTGTCCGAACCGCGGTTTTCAGTGAATTCAAGCTCTTTCTTTGCTTTACGCAATCTTTCCTTTGTAGTTCTGTACATTTTTTTATTATCCCTTTCTGATTCTGATTTCTCATTATTATCTGTGCAATGAAAGTAAACAGTCAGGTACTTTCAAATTTTAAGGAGTAAATCTATCATCCTTCTTTATTACAATGGGAAAATAATGCCGGAACGAAAATTGTACGGTTTTCTGTAATTTTTTTAGCCTATTCAATTCCGAGGGATTTCATAGCTTCATTTCTTAAATTACTGAATTCATCAGAAAGTCTGTTTCTGGGGTAAGGAAGATCTATATCCATTATTCTTTTTATCCTGCCGGGTCTTGGTTCCATAATTATTACCCTGTTGCTCATATATATTGCTTCGTCCACGTCGTGGGTAACCATTATCATGATATGGTGGTTTTCATTCCAGAGTCTTAAAAGTTCTTCCTGCATATTGATTCTTGAGAAGGCATCGAGCTGACCCAGTGGTTCATCGAGCAGGAATACTTCAGGTCTGTTTATCACTGTTCTTATAAGGGAGACTCTCTGGGCCATACCGCCTGAAAGCTGCGATGGATATGATTTTTTGAAATCACTTAAGCCCACCATTTCAATGAGTCTTTCTGCTTCTTCTCTTCCCCTTTTACCCTGAATATTCTGGGAGAACATCACATTGTCTTCAACTGTGAGCCAAGGAAAAAGTGTGGGTTTCTGGAATACCATTCCCCTGTTTTTATCGGGTCCTTCTATGGGCTTTTCTCCGAGGAGAAGCTCCCCTTCAGTGGGTTCAAGGATTCCTGCTATAAGTCTTAATAATGTCGATTTGCCGCACCCTGAGGGCCCTATAATACTTATGAATTCACCGTCATCAACCGAAAAGGAAACATTGTCCAGGGCCTTTGTCGTGCTTTTTCCGTCTGAGCCTGTAAAAATCCTGGTGATGTTTTTTACTTCGAGCTTCATTTTACCGCTCCTTCCTGCCACCTTAAAACTTTTCTCTTTATGGCTGTCAGTATGAAATTTACCGAGATGAATGTTATACAGATAAGAATTATCGCCGCATACATCTTGGAATATTCAGCCCATGATTTCTGCCAGGTTATATACCACCCAAGACCTGATTCAACCCCAAGCATTTCCGCAACCATAAGTGCAGTACAAGCTGAACTCATTCCCACCGTGAGGCCCTGGAAAATATTCGGCATCGCAGATGGTACTGCAATTCTCCATATAAGCTGATTTTCAGTTGCTCCCAGTGTCTTTGCAGCATCGTAGAATGTCACATCCACATTGTTTATTCCCGTTATGGTTGCAAGGGTTACTGAATACCATACACCGAGGGCAATCACGAATACTGATCCTTTGTAGAGTGAAGCTGCAACGGCCATTACGAGCGGAAGCCATGTGGTAGTCGGGATTGGTCCCAATATTCTTAAAAAAGGTGAAATCCAGTAGGATATTTTTTTGGAATAACCGCAAAGAATTCCTGTTACAACTCCAATAACCGCTCCGTAAAAATAACCTGTAAAGAGAAGTTTCAGGGAGCTTTTCACTGAATCGAGAAGCTGAGACCTGTCGGTTATCATTGCATTTAAAATACCATCAGCCCCCGGGAAAAAAGGCATGATAAGCCTGTTTGATTTTACAGTCAGTAAATCATATCCCATGAGGAGAAGGAAAATAAGGCTATAGAAGGGAGCCTTGTAAATAAGAAACTTTCTTGTCTTGTGAGAAAAGAAAGAAACAAGGACACCGCAAAGATATATTCCGATGAGTAAAAGAAGAAATATCCGGTATACCCCAGTGTTATATACTCCCTCATAATCAGGGTAGTAAACATGTTCAATATATGCTGCTGCACCTGCCAGGACAGGTAAAAAGAGCTTCAGAATATCAAAGCTCTTTCTTCTTCTGGATGTAATGACTTTTCTGTCTGTCATTATATCCTCCTTTTTGATTTTTTTATCATTTAACAGATTCCAGTTATTAAATGATGGTCTTATATAAAATTATTTTTCTTCCTTAGCTTTATTGAGTAAGTATTAAGGAAGCGGCACCCATATTTTATTTAAAAGGGTATCGGTATCTTCGCCGGATGTTATTATTCCAAAACTCTTGTAGTCGTTAAGAATGTTCTTCAAAGCAGTTTCAGTTTCTTCCTGGGTAACCATGAAGTTATAGGATTCCATCATTCTTAAAGCAAGTTCAGGATCCCCTGAAGCCCATTCATTTTCAAAGAGTATCTTTACTGCTTCTTCCTTGTTGTTTTCAGTCCATTCCTTGCCCCTCATTATTGCCCTTGCAACCTTTGCGGCAGTCTTCGGATTGTCCTTTAAAAAGTCTCCGTTGAATGCGTGGACGCAGCACGGTTCAGTCCTGAAATCTCCATCGTATGTAAGACTTCTTATATACCTTATAGTTCCATCTTTGACAAATTTTTCTGCAAACTGATCTGATAGGATGGCAGCCTGGATATCCCCAGACTGCATAGCCTGGATTACTGCACTCTGCTCAACAGGTTTGAATTTTATTTCCTTGGGGTCAATTTTATCGTGGTTGAAAAATCTTAAGGCAATATTGTGGTCAGAATCACCAATGCCGTCCGGGAGACCTACTGTCTTCCCCTTAAGGTCAGAAGTCGTTTTGTATGCTTGATCTGTAAGAACATAAAGTGACTTGCATCCTGTATGTGCACCCACAGCAAACTTCATGTTAACGCCGTTTACAGCCGGGACAAGAAGAGATGCAATGTGGTTGGTAAGAATATCAACCTTTCCCGTACCGATCGCTTCCTTACCCGCCTGAACTTTGACTATTTCAACATCGAGGCCTTCATCTTTAAAGAACCCTTTTTTGAATGCAAGTGCAGGTACGGATGTACAAAGACCACCATTATATCCGATTATTATTTTTGTATTGGCCCTTGGTTCACCAGTATTGTCGATTGCTTCAAGTGCCTGTGATGATGACGACTGAGCCTGCGATGACGGAGTGCTATCGGATTGGGAAGCAAGTGCAGTCATGCTCCCTGAAAACAAAACAGCAGCCAGAACTGCAGTAAAAACTTTTTTTAACATATTATTACCTCTTTTGTTATAAATTTACAATGCTATATTAGCATGGAAACATCATTGTTATTTATTCTTCTTTCCTATATATCCACGGACAAATTTTATCATATGTCTTTCCCCCTGTTCTTTGAAGTTTCCTGGGCAGAATTGTTTCAATTCAGGATTCGTGTTAAACCACTGTCAGGGAATTTATTGTCACTGTAAAAGAATATAAAACTGCTCTATAATGGATAACAGGAAGAGAACAGGAAAATACGGG
Organism: Clostridiaceae bacterium; assembly: GCA_039809845.1. Lineage (GTDB taxonomy): Bacteria > Bacillota > Clostridia > Clostridiales > Clostridiaceae > JG1575. The sequence goes on from JBDHVQ010000204.1 coordinate 3,662, forward strand.
TATACTGATTTAAGAATGAAGAAAATATGCTGAATATGGATTGTAAATTGAGTCCATTGCTTAATTCTTTTTAAGAAATCCTGTGGTATACTCTTTCTTAAAAAACTATACTGTGTAAAAAAATGAGG
>JBDHVQ010000205.1:0-3747 GCA_039809845.1 Clostridiaceae bacterium
ATAGAAAGAATATTTATCCTTTTCATGGATTCACTGCATTCATTGCATCCATTGCATAGATTTATTACCGGAATTAAAAGGTTAGAGTTAGAATCTTAAAACCTGTTAATTGAATTTCAATACTTTAATTTGTCATACTGCTTTAGTATAATGAGATAAGAACATATGTTTGATGAGGTGATTTATGAAAAGAAATGTAATATTCCACGTGGACGTAAATTCTGCATTTCTTTCATGGAGTGCGGTACATCACCTGCAGATGGGAGGGAAAGAAGACTTAAGACTCATTCCATCTGTCGTGGGAGGAGATCCGGAAAAACGTCACGGAGTTGTTCTGGCAAAATCTGTGCCCGCAAGGAAATATGGTGTGAAAACCGGTGAGAGCCTTTATTCTGCACTTAAAAAGTGTCCCGGATTAAAGGTCGTTTCACCAAAGTCGGGTATTTATACCAAAGCCAGCCGTGCCATGTATGCTCTTCTCAACGAATACTCAGACAATGTGGAGAAATATTCCATAGATGAATCCTTTATGGCCATGGGACAGATGGAAATGGAAGATGCCCTAGAAACTGCCCGGGAGATTTCTGACAGAACCCTTGAAGAACTTGGTTTTACTGTAAATATTGGTATATCTACTGTGAAACTCCTTGCCAAAATGGCATCTGATTTTAAAAAACCGAAGGGTATCCATACATTATACCCTGAAGAAATTGAAGAAAAGATGTGGCCTCTCCCTGTAAATGACCTCTTCATGGTAGGTCCCAAAATGGCTGAAAAGCTTAAAGACCTCAATATCATGACCATAGGAAAACTTGCCCATACTGATCCCGTTTTTTTAAAAGACAGATTCATGAGCTATGGCATGATGCTCCATGCCTTTGCAAACGGACGGGATACTTCGGGGGTACATTCTGAAGGCAGGGGTGAAACTAAGGGTGTCGGTAATTCAACTACTCTAAGCCGCGATGTATCCGATTTAAGGACTCTTGATATAACTCTCCTCTCCCTCCTTGAAACCCTCATCCCGCGGCTTAAGGCACTGGATAAAAAGGCGCTTACAGTAAAAGTTCACTACACAACACCGGAATTTAAGGTTAAATCAAGGCAGAGGACACTTAAGGAACCTACGGATTCTCTTAAAACAGTATATAAATTATCAAGGGAAGTCTTAAGGGAACTCTGGGACGGAAAACCTATAAGAAAACTTGGAATCGGTGTTACAAATCTTACTGAATGCACCGCAGAACAGCTGACGATGTTTGATTACAAGGATAAACTGAAAAACGAAAAAGTTGAAGACACCATTTTAAAAATCAGGGAGAAATTCGGTGATGATTCCCTGATAAGGGCATCATTTATCTCATCTGTTACTGAATCCCACAGAGGCGGTACGGAAAACGGCGGATTCAGTGAATAAGGAATTTAAAGGAAGTATTGATTATGGAAGTTATTTTAAAGCCGATTGAAGTCATAGTGAATTTCAAAAAAGACGGAAGTGTAAGGCCCGTGAGACTAAGGCTCATAGGAGACGACACAGGATATGAAGTAATAAACGTAAACAGAATGGTGAGATACAGGCAGGAAAAGGCAGGACTTGCTGTACAGGATATCTATACCCTGACCGGAATATTTGAAGGCATGGAGAGGATGTTTGAAATTAAATTCGACAGCGGAACAGGTTCCTGGACACTCTACAGGATGTAGAAAAAACAAGCCCCCATTAACTGACGGACTTTGTTAATGGGGGCTTGTTTCTATCTTTTTTCACTTTCAGTAATACTTATAATCTTCTTTGTTTTTTGACTTTTTCTTGAATTTTCCTGTTCTTACTCTGGGTGTTATTCTGGTCCTTAAAAACTATTCTTCACCGGTATCTTCACCTGTTCCCGTTTCAACTGTGGTTTCCGTATTTTCATCAGGCCATGTCTTTTCGGATGGGTCTCCGGTACCTATCCTTGTCACTTCATTTACCACACTGTATTTATCTTCATGGTAAAGTTCCTTTTTGACTTCATTTCCGTCCTTGTATGTCGTTTTGAATACCTTGACTTCGTATCCGTCAAACGGTGTTGTTTCTGTCTTTGCATAACCTCTTGGATATTCCGGGTCTTCTATGGTTTCAGACTTCCATGGTATGTGGTTTACAACTTCAGTGTCATAACTGTAGGAATAACCCTTCATTGCATCTTCTGAACCGAGGACTATAAAAGTAAGTTCTGAACCGTCAAATTCTGTCTTAATGAGTATTGGCTTTTCAAATACATTCCTGAACTTGAAGTCGAGGACAGGTTCAGCAACTGTAGCATCAAGTCCCATGGGAGCATAGGATATTACCATTCCGTGGTTTGACCTCATTGTAGGGTCAATTCCTGCAAGGAGAAGAGAGTTATATAGTGTTGTCGATACCTGGCACACTCCCCCACCGGGTTCTTCAACCATTTTACTTCCGAGATAAACCAGGGAATCCTTGAATCCGTTGGCCTTTGTCTGGGGACCGACCATCCTGTTGAATGAGAATTCGGCTCCCGGCATTACAAGGATGTTGTCAAGATTCTTCGATGCCAGTTCAACATTGGCCTTACGCCCCTCAGGAGACCAGCTGTAGTCAGTTGAATACCTTGTAAGTTCAGTGGTTATTGACTTTAAGTCACTGTCTTTTAAAGTGGTGGGAACTTCCTTTATGGAAGCCTCAAATGACTGGGTATCCTCTGGATCAAGGTTGATACGTTCCCTGATGGCTTTAACAAATGCCTCGGTATCCATCTTCTTTTCTTTTGCATTGCTTTTTACAGTGACTGTTTCACCGTCGTATTCCACACTTTTTGAATTGGAATCATTTCTTACTCTTTCAGCATATTTTCCGGTAAGTTCCCTTAAATATCCTTCATTGAAGGTAAGTTCAGGAGTAAGTTCAGGTCCTTTTTTATCTTCTATGAGCTTTATGAGTTCTTCAGTATCAATATCCTTTCCGAAGGATACGGCGTCATCAAAAACTGATTCTTTGACGGAGACTTCAAGATCTTCATAGGACAGGTCCTGGTCCACCTTATCCACACTGTAGTAAATCTTTTTTTCCATTATTGGATTAAGAAGCTCTGAATTTACCTTTTCTATTGCTTCATCCTTTGTAAGACCCTCCACATCGATACCACCGATGGTCGTGCCGGGTATTATCTTATCGGTCCATTCCCTTATGGTCTCTTCCTTTTTTCTCCTCAGTACTTCCTGTCCTTCCTCTGCCCTTTTCTCCATGGATTTTTTGAATGAAGCATCATCCATCTTATCTATGGCAGATGGTGTGGAAACACCTGATGGTATGGAAACAGCGGAAGAAGAAGGTGATGATGTATTGGATGAGGCTCCCGGAAGCATTACTGAAGATGCTGTAAGTGAAGGATCAGCAGATACTTCACCGGAGATATCAGATGCATTGGATGCATTGGATGAGTTGGATGTATTGGAAGACACATCACCAGGTACTGAATTTCTGTCCGATGCTGATGAATCTGATTTTTCAGTTTTCGGTGTATTGTCAGTAAAGTATGCGGCAGAAACAGCAGCCTTTGAAGCTGAAGATGACGTTTCACCCATTGTTGATTTGACTTCAGCTGAAGAACCTGTATATGCAGGTGTATAAACCTGGCATGAAGTCAGGAGTATACATAATAATGCCATAGCAGCAGGAATTCTGAAGGGTATTTTCCCTTTTGTATTTTTTTCTGTAAGTGAAGAAAAAAATCCTTCCCC
>JBDHVQ010000206.1:0-3746 GCA_039809845.1 Clostridiaceae bacterium
AATTCTCTTATGCTTTTTACAATTTATTATGTTCATTTCCACTTTGCCCCTTTTTCCCTTTTCCTTACGTTTTGTTTTATTGACAGTAAGTTTACTGTGACTTAAGATAAAACAGAAAACTCAATAAGAATTATAAAGGTGCTTTTTAGAAAGATAATAGGGAAGTGAGGTTCGATTCCTCCGCGGTCCCGCCGCTGTAGAAACTTTGCTCTCTGACCACTGTATAAATACGGGAAGGTCAGAAAAAGCCAAAAAGTTTAAAGCCAGAAGACCTGCCTTTATATTGAATTTCAATCTACTTTACGGATGATGAAGGAGGTATTCTTTTTTTGTCCTCTTTTTGTTAAAAGGGGAAATTTCATTTTTTGAAGAAAAATTACTGGAGGAAGCTATGAAGGATGTTGGGATAATGGTCTGCGGCAGGGTAAAGACGATCTGTACAATGGGCGGCTGCATAAGGGCAGTGAAAAACAGGACAGGAGCATTTGCGGTATATGAAGAGGAACTTTTCCTTTCTTCTGCCATAATGTGTTCTTACTGCGAAGAAGAAAAGAATAATTTCCGTGATCTTATAGAAAGGACAAAAAAATCAGGTGCAGATTCAGTCCATTTCGGTGTATGCGTGAGAAGCTGCAAAGAAGGAAAACTTGAGGAACTCAAAGAAATCTTAGGAAAAGAAGGCATGAAAGTCGTTATAGGAACCCACTGATTATCCGATGGATCTTCATAGCAACGCAATTGTACTTACAAAACGTATTCTTGGAAAAGATTAAAACTCACTGTTTTAACTGGATAACCTGAAAATATTTGAAAATCATGTTTTAAAAACTATTTAAAAAGAGGCATTTTTGCCTTAAAGGAGAAATAATGGGAAAAATGAGAACACAGAAGAGGATTATTTTATCATTTGTACTGGGATTATCACTTGTCATGTCATCATCCATGACCTTTAACGTAAAGGCATCGGAAGTATCCAATGCATCTTCTGCATCTGAAGTTAAAAAGGGATATCCTGTGACAATAACTACATATGACGGAAACGGAGAGCCCATAGAAGAAGTTTTCACCGAGGCTCCCAAAAGAGTTGTTGCAGTCTATCAGAGTGCCATAGAAACTCTCCTTGCACTTGGCCAGGGCGATAAGATTGTCCTTGCAGCCATGCTTGATACTCCTGTAAAGGATGAATACAGGGAACAGTTTGATAAGATAAAATACCAGGAAAAGGCACCCACAAAGGAAGAAGTACTGGGAGCTGAGCCTGATTTTATAACGAGCTGGACGAGCTATTTCGGTGAAAAGACACTTGGAAGTGCAAAGGACTGGATAGGCAAGGGAATAAATACTTATGTCCAGACAAATTCAGGAGCACTAAAGCCCAATACACTTCAGAATGAATACAATGACATCATCAATATGGGCAGGATTTTTGATGTTGAAGATAAGGCTCTTTCCATAGTTGAAAATATGAAAAGCGAGATTAAAAAAGCTGCGGATCACGTTGCAGGAAAAGAGAAAGTAAAAACTGCAATAATAGAAATTAACAGAGACGGCCAGTACAGAGTATACGGTTCTGATTCCATCGGAGGAGATATAGCACAGCAGGTCGGAGCTGAACTGGTTGCCGATAAAAACGGCACCATCGGTAAAGAGGATCTTATGAATTTAAATCCAGATGTCATATTCGTGGTTTATTTTGGCAATGAAATGACGGGGGAGACAGAAGTTTCCAAAATAACAGACGATGCATCCTTTAAAAATCTTGAAGCTGTAAAAAACGGAAGGGTTCTCCCGATAGTCCTCTCCGAGGTTTATGCAACCGGAGTCAGAACCCTCGATGGTATAAAGACTATAACCAAGGGACTTTACCCGGATCTTCAGTAAGGGAAAAAGATGAAAAAACCCTTTGTTTTCAGGATTTCCCTGATAATACTGATTGTTCTTAATATAATCAGTATTCTTTACGCCGTGACAATGGGTTCTGTAGACATTGCAGCTTCGGATGTCTACAGAATTCTCATGAATAAAATCTTTTCAATTGGAAATATCTCAGATTTCAATCCATCCCGGGTGGATATTGTGTATACCGTGAGACTTCCTAGACTTATTCTTGCGGGTCTTACAGGTATAGGTCTTCCGATAACCGGAATAATAATGCAGTCGGTCGTTAAAAATCCGCTTGCCGATCCCTATATACTAGGAGTATCTTCAGGGGCAACACTTGGAGCAACTTTAGCCATTGTTCTTGGAATCGGTGTGCATCTTGGTTCATCATTCGTCGGAATCTTAGCTTTTCTGGGAGCATTTGCAGTATCAGTACTTGTAATAATGATTTCGAACATTAACGGCAGGGCAAATTCAGTTAAGCTCTTACTCTCAGGGATGGCTGTGAATATTCTCTGTTCTTCCGTCTCCAGTTTCCTTATATTTATTTCAAAGGACAGGGAAGCATCAAGGAATATAACATTCTGGCTCATGGGAGCATTTTCAGGTGCAAAACCCGGAGAACTTAAAATTTTATCAGTGATAGTTTTTTCATCCTTTGTCTTTTATCTTACCCAGGCAAGGATGTTAAATCTCATGCTCCTCGGGGATGAAGTTTCTGTAACACTGGGATATGACCTAAATATATACAGACATATCTGCCTTGCTGTAAACGCACTTCTAACAGGATTTTTAATCTACAATACAGGAATAATAGGTTTTGTAGGTCTTCTTATACCACATTTTTCAAGACTTCTTGTGGGCTCAGACCACAGAAAGCTCCTTCTCATATCGCCTCTTCTCGGTAGCCTTCTCCTTATATGGTCCGATGTACTCTCAAGGATGATAATAAAGGGAAGTGAACTTCCAGTGGGTATAATAATATCCCTCATAGGTTCTCCTCTTTTCATATTCCTCATGGTCAGAAAATCCTTCGGCACAGGAGGACAGAATGGACATTAAAACAGAAAACCTGTCATTTGAAGCAGGAAAACATAAGATTCTTGAAAACATTGATTTCAAAGCTGAAAACAAGGATTTCATCGGCATAATAGGACCAAACGGGAGCGGAAAATCGACACTTTTAAAATGCCTTTATAGGACTATTAGGGATTACACAGGAACTATATATAGACGGACAGGATATCAGAGAGGTTCCTCTTAAGGAAAGTGCCCTTAAAACCTCAGCTGTATCCCAGATCAACGAAGTGGGATTTGATATTTCGGTAATGGATATGGTTCTCATGGGAAGGGCTCCCTATAAAAAGATGATGGAAAGAGACAGTGAAGAGGACTATAGAATTGCAGAAGAATCTCTCATGAAAGCAGATATGCTTGGATTTAAGGAAAGGTCATATGAATCCCTCTCTGGAGGAGAAAAGCAGAGGGTCATTCTTGCAAGGGCATTCTGTCAGGATACTGAATGTATAATACTCGATGAACCTGCAAACCACCTCGATATCAGGTATCAGATATCCCTTTTCAATACTCTTATTAAGAGCGGCAAAACCGTAATAACTTCAGTACATGACCTCAACACGGCATTAAGATACTGCAACAAAATCTGTGTCCTGAAAAAAGGAAAAATCATCGCTTCAGGAAATACAGAAGAACTCATTACAAGGGAGCTGATAAGAGATGTCTTCCAGGTGGATTCAAGAATTATAGAGGTCGAGGGAAAACCTACGGTGGTATTTTTATAAAACCAAAGCTGAAACCAAAGCTGAAACCAAAGCTGAAACCAAAGCTGAAACCAAAGCTAAAAC
>JBDHVQ010000207.1:0-3739 GCA_039809845.1 Clostridiaceae bacterium
TATTCAGTAGGTGAAGTAAGACCACTGAGAGGACCCGGAAGAAGGGAAATAGGACACGGAGCTCTTGCAGAAAGGGCACTTGAACCCCTTATACCTTCAGAAGAAGAATTCCCATACACAATAAGACTTGTATCAGAAGTACTCTCTTCAAACGGATCCACATCACAGGGTTCTGTATGTGCCTCAACACTTGCCCTTATGGATGCAGGTGTGCCGATAAAAAGACCGGCTGCAGGTATAGCCATGGGTCTTTTCACCAATGAAGAAACAGGCAGGGAAGAAGTTGTAACAGATATACAGGGTGTTGAAGACTTCTTCGGAGATATGGACTTCAAGGTTGCAGGAACAGAAAAGGGAATAACATCAATCCAGGTCGATACCAAAATAGCCGGACTTTCTGAATACGTCATAAAGACTGCAATAAATGACGCAAAGGCTGCAAGGATGAAGATCCTTGAAGTTATGAAGGGTGCCATAGCAGAGCCGAGGGAAGAAGTTTCCAGGTATGCACCTAAAATAATCACAATGAAGATCCATCCTGATAAGATAAGGGAAGTTATAGGATCAGGCGGTAAGACAATAAACAAGATTATTGCTGAAACAGGTGTCAAGATCGACATCGATGACGAAGGAAACATCTTTATAGGAGCTGAAGACATAGCAGCTGCAAAGAAGGCATTCAGCATAATAGACGGAATAACAAGGGATGTACAGCCGGGAGAAGTTTATCTTGGTAAAGTAACAAAGATAATGAACTTCGGTGCGTTTGTGGAAATCCTCCCCAACAAGGAAGGCCTCGTTCATATTTCCAAGCTCGACAAAGGCAGGGTAAATAAGGTTGAGGATGTGGTTTCAGTCGGAGATGAAATCCTCGTCAAAGTAACTGAAATTGACCAGCAGGGAAGAATAAACCTTTCAAGAAAAGATGCCCTTGTGGAAGCTGATACTGCAAAAGCAGCTGACGAAGAAGTACAGTAATTCAAAAAAATACAATTAAAATCAGATATCAGGTATCTGATATCTGGAAATAATAAGAACTGTTTAAGTAACCCCGGAAAAGGAATAATATCCATATCCGGGGTTACTTTTCTACTCAGGAATAAAGGATTGTTTTAAAAAGATGTAAGAGAAATGAGGCATGTCCTTAAGTTCACCGGTTTTAATAATCCTTGGTAAATATGTTATTATTGTAATGACTGTTCTTTTAGTCAGACAAGAAGAAAAAGCGGGGTAATATATGATTGAAATCAGTATAAGAAATAACAGGGATTCGGTAATGACACTTGAAGAACTTCTGAATGTTTCAGAAGATTTACTGGTTCCCTTTAAAATAGACGGTGAAAAATACTTCCAGCCATCTGAACTTTCAGTTTCACTCGATGAAGTGATTGAAATGCAGGCAGGACTTGCGGGACGTTCCGGAACCGGGATATCCCTTGAATATGACACTGAAGAACATAACTACAACGTTGTGGTATTTGAATTTGCAGGACTTACCGACTATGAAATGGCGATAAAATATGCCTCTGACCTTTACAGATACTTAAAATCCGGTTTTATATTTATCGATGGGTATAAAAAAAGCCTTAAGGAACTAGAAAATACAGATCCGAGGGATTTTGTGGTTGCCGACATGACAATGGCCACTGATATGGAAGACTACATAGTTATTGAAGGTTTAAGACACAATATCATACTTCATTCAGATACAATAGGAAATTATTTCAATATGGAAGACCCTGAAAGGGAATACACGGATTTTATAATAAGACATCAGATGGTGAATGCAATGCCGCCGGGAATCTTTGCAAATCCCATGAAATCAGCAGAAGGTGTGAGGCATGTGGACATTATGGTGCCGGTAGGTGTAAGGACTATAATTCCTTCAGGTATAGAAATGCTTGGACTTCTCGACGATGAATTCAGCGATATGAAGGAAAATTTCAGTTCGCTCCTTACCGATTTAAACCCTGAGACACTGAATGACCATGAAGAATTCATGAGAATTCTTGATGAGAGAATAAATGAAACCTTCCAGAATCTCGATGCAATGAATGAAAACAGGAAGGCGGCAGATACTGAATATACAGTCCATATTTTTGATCCCATGGAATTTACAATGGAAGAAAATGAAATTTCAAAAGAACAGGAAGATATCAATATTTTAAAATTCACTGAAAGGGTAAAGGCTTCTGAAAAAGTTTCATTCAGGAACTTTATCAAAAACCTTTTGAAGAAAAACTATTCAGTTCTCGATGACGGACAGATAATAGTGGAGAATTTTTCAAGGGAAGATGCAGACAGGATAATTAAAAAATCAGGAAAGGTTAAGGAACCTAAGCTTCATCATGATGAAGAAAAAGGTAAAATCTTAAGTTTTACAAGAAAAAAGAAATCCCCGAAACAATAAATATTATTAATTCTGTTATGGAACAGAGCCTTTTGGAAAAGACAGGAATATGTTTTTAAAGACGGGGACGTCCTGTAATAAAGGAACCATAAAAACAATGAAGCAGTCCACTGGCTGCTTCATTGTAATGGCTTTATTGTTTTACCTGAAAAACGGTTCTGTCATAAATTCCTGAGGCAGGAAAACCGACTTTCTTTCCGTGACACCTTTAAAATCTTCAATCCTGAAGCTGTACACCTTCGGATTTCTGTGGGTCCTTATTGCCATTACCCCATCCACCGGACTATATGCTGCAGTGTAACGGGTATAAATATCGTCCCTTTCGGTCTTTGCAAAGCTTTCAGGAAGTTTCAGTGCTTCGAGGGACGAAAAAAGACCTTCCATTGCAGTATTGCCGTCAGGTGAATGAGTGGGTTTAAGATAATAGGCTCTTATGAATCTCGATACAGGATCAAATCCACCCGGCAGGTTTCTTGCAGGGTTTATTTTTTTCCTTGAATTCTGAAGGCTTTTCAGTTTTTCCACATGCTTTTCAAATTCAGGGGAGTTTGTCATGACATTACAGGGATTTTCAAAAGCCTTAAATTTTTTGTCCTCAGGTTCAATGACTACGGTTCTTCCTTTTTTATCCAAAAAGTAATAATGGAAATCAGGACAGATTACCTTTCTACCGTCACTGTCCTTCGTGGAGATATGGATATTGGGAAGATCCCTTAAGAGTTCATCCACATCCTTATAACTGGCAAGGGCATAGCTGAAATAATCTAATGCAGAAATATTGATTTTTCCCTCTTCAGTGCGGTCAGAATATCTGTCCATACCGATAAACAGATTTGTACATCCGCAGAGCCCCATTTCATTGATTCCGTCCTTTAAAGGGTTGTAGTCATTAAAACATGCCCCGAGCATGGAGTATTTTGTCTTCAATGAGTTTCCTTCGAGGTCTTCTGCGTAGATATAATTTCGGGGGAAATAGAGTATATTGTAATTCAATGGAACATCGTAGTCCATATTTCTTCCGAGGACCGCGCCTCCGGGGTATTCAGAAAGTATTGAAGTACACATTATGTATCATATCCTTTTTAATAATTTTGATATTGGTCAATCAGATGATATTTTATATCATCCTGATTAAAATTTCATCTTTTCTGAAGGGATAAGAGGTAGCATTGAATATCATAATAAAGAAGAATTACCTGGCTGAATCCATATCCGGATCTGAAACCGGATGAAGGAAGATGTTTGATGTTAATCGGGTAAAGGATAAGAATCGGAAGATTAGATCCGGATTATAATTCAGGGCTATGATTCAAAGTGATGATTCAAAGT
>JBDHVQ010000208.1:0-3729 GCA_039809845.1 Clostridiaceae bacterium
TCAGGATATCATCATGAATACAATAAAATACCAGGATGAAGTGGAAAAAAGAGCCTTCAGTTTAGGCTGGAAATTTTTGAATCCAATGCGGGTTATGGTTGTCGATATAGATGACTTCAAACTCGAATATAAAATGGTAAGTACTGAAGAAGCGAGTAACCTTGAGATATTAAGGGAAAAAATATTCAACAATGTGATTGAGATAGTAAGAAAGTATTTCAGAGAATCATATTACTCAACATTTTCTGACAGCATTGCCTTTATACTTTCTTTTCCTGAGAACAGTACAATTTCATTTGATGCACTGACTGAAAGGTGTGCTATGGAAGTGGGGGAATCGAGCCAATTTAAATACCGCCATACTGTGACCCAGGGAATAGGAACAGTTACAGATTCAGTCATGGAACTTCACCGGAGTTATACTGAAGCCATTAAAAGTGTAAAGACTGGATTAATCATCAACAGAAAAAGTTCCATCAATTTCTATGACAGACTCGGAGTCTTCAGGATTTTATTCAATGTGGAAAATGAAAATGAGATACTCGAATTCTTAAGGATGGAACTCGGAAAACTCACCGAATCAGATGAAAAATATAATACCCAATACATAGAAACCCTCGAAGTACTGGATAATCATAACTGGAATCTTAAAAGGTCCTGTGAATATATGTTTATCCATTACAATACGATGAAATACAGAGTACGGAAGATTGAAGAGCTCCTCGGTAAAGACCTCAATTCCAACGAGGTAAGATCCAATCTAAATCTGGCACTTAAAATACGGAAAATAGTGTCGTACAGAATAGTAAAAAATTAAAAAAACAATTTCACTGTCCCGTCAGTACAAATAAAACACACTTTATTTGTACTGACGGGACAGTGTTTTTTATATTAACTTCTTTATAATTTTAATCAGGTTAAACGTTTAAACAAAACGGGAGGTTATAGTGTATGAGTTATCTTAATACAGCCAACAACTGGAAACTCTGGGTATCATGTGTTCCAGTGGTATTGATCGTCGCACTGCAGGCAATCATCTTTGTGAGAAGAGCAAGGGCCAGTGCTGAAATTGTAAATCTGTCCCAGGAAGATGTAAGAAAAGCTTTCAGGGTGGGAGCCACAAGTGCAATAGGCCCGGCGCTGGGAGTATTTGTCGTGATGCTCGGACTTATGGCTGCCATAGGCGGACCACTTGCCTGGCAGAGACTAGCAATAATAGGATCTGCACCCACAGAACTTGCGGCGGCTTCCATGGCTGCAAAGGCACAGAATGTGGAACTGGGTGGCACAGGATACAGTCTTATTAATTTTGCGAATGCCTGCTGGGTAATGGCTCTTAACGGATCCGCATGGCTTCTGAGTACTGCCCTTCTATCGGACAAGCTGGATATCATAAGTAAAAAGGTATCGGGGGGAGACAAGACTAAGATCAGTATCCTTGGAATTGCGGCGATGCTGGGTGCCATGGGATTCCTCGTTTCAAATGATGTCACAAGGGGACTAAAGACCGGAAACGGATCAATAGTTGCAAGTGCGGTGGGAGCTGCAGTTACAATGATTATCCTTGAAAGAGTTGCAAAGAAAATCCCTAAACTCGTGGAATATAATCTTGGCATAGCTATGATTGCGGGAATGGTCTGTGCCGTGGTTTACGGAAAATTATAGGAGGAAATATGGAAAATAAAGATGTCAGGTATTACGAAAGTTTTACAAAGCAGATTATTAAATACGGACGCCTTACAAACCTCATAGCCATACCATTATGTTTTATACCAGCAATAATAATGGCAGTTGTATTCAAATCCATGCCTCCTGTTGCAGATATTTTAAAAGGCTGGGTACTTATAGCTTCAATCTACGGTATATATGCCATCGTCGAACCCATATCATATTTCCCTGTACTCGGTCTTCCTGGTACCTATATGTCCTTCTTAGCAGGGAATATCGGAAACATGAGGGTGCCATGTTCTGCAATAGCCCAGGAAGCTGTGGGAGTGGAACCGGGAAGCAAAAAGGCGGAACTTGTTTCCACACTGGGTATTGCAGGATCAATCATCACAAACCTCATAGTAGTTACCATAGCTGCCGTCGGAGGTGCTGCAATAATGAGTATCCTCCCTCCTGTAATCATTGAAGCATTCAAGTATGTTTCCACATCAATATTTGCCGCTACCTTTGCAATGTATGCAGTCAAAAAGCCGGTGCTCGGAGTATTTGCCATAGCTTTTGCCATGTTCTTACTGAACCTCATGAGCTTCATACCGGTGTTCCTGCTTATACCAATAGTGGTATTCAGTACAGTCGGTTTCGGTTTTTATCTTGAGAACAGAAGAAGAAAAAATATATCTTTAAAGGAGTAAGAAAATGAAAGTATACGAAGTGCCCGAAAAAATCAAGAAAGACGTTGTAAAATGGAGAAGAGACCTGCATAGGATACCTGAAACAGGGACAGAACTTCCAAAGACAGCAGCATATGTCAAAAATGTTCTTGACGGTCTTGGTGTGGAATATAAGGACAATGTAGGTCTTAAAGATGCAATTGTTGCAACTGTAAAAGGAACGAAGGAAGGAGAAGGGAAGACCATCGCATTAAGAGGCGATATGGATGCACTTCCTGTAAAGGAAGATACTGGTCTTGAATTTTCCTCTGAGAATGAAAATATGCATGCCTGCGGACACGATGCCCATGCTGCGATGCTCCTGGCAACGGTGGCGGCATTAAATGAAATAAAGGATAAATTTTCTGGAACAGTTAAATTCCTCTTCCAGCCTGCAGAGGAAATAAGCGGCGGAGCTGAACCAATGATAAAGGCAGGGGCACTAAAGAATCCTGATGCGGATCTTATCCTTGGACTCCATGTAGGAAATATAGGAGAGGCAGATAAACCTGGTCAGTTCCTCTTTGCAAGGGGATCGATGATGGCATGTCTTGATAAATTCCTCATAAAAATAACCGGTAAAGGATCCCACGGTGCATATCCCCATGCATCCCACGATACAGTGGTTATAACTGCAAATATAATAAATGCCCTCCAGGAAATAATATCAAGGGAAATAGATCCCGCAGAACCTGGTGTCATTACCATAGGAAGAGTAAGCGTAGGTGATACATATAACGTAATTCCAGAAACCGCTGAACTTGAAGGTACACTAAGGGCAGTAAATGAAGAAACAAGGAATTACCTTGCAAAGAGAATAGAAGAAGTATCAAAGGGAATTGCAGAAACTTTCAGAGGAAAGGCAGAATTTATTTATTCAAAGGGAGCACCGCCACTCGTAAATAATGACGAACTCACAATGAAGGCCTACGAAACAACAAAGAGAGTATTCGGTGAGGAAGATGCGAAATTCATGGATAAACCCGTTATGGGAGGAGAGGATTTTGCTTATTACCTAAAAGAAATTCCAGGAGCGTTTATATTCATGTACAATCCTCTTGAAATCGGCGGACAGATTTACCCACACCATAATCCGAAGTTTGCAATAGATGATTCACTCCTTGACAGGGGAGTAAAACTCTTTGTAAACAGTGTGCTGGAACTTATGGAAGAAAAAAGCGGCAAAAAAACAACTGAAAATAAAGTAACTGAAGACAAAATAACTTAAGTCAAAATAACGGAAGAAAAACAAGAAGAAGAGGTTTTATGAACAGCATCGGTATAAATAAAGAAAGACTCATAAAGAGAATTGAAGAAATATACAGCTGCGGAAAGATGGATGACGGAACCC
>JBDHVQ010000209.1:0-3696 GCA_039809845.1 Clostridiaceae bacterium
TGAATCCCCTGTGGTTTTTTTGTTTAAAATGTTTCTCTTCAGTTTATTTCGTTTCTGTTTTTTATCTCTGAATTTTCACTTAAAAGTGTTCCGTTCATGTCGTATTCCCTTGTGACTACAAGAACCTTTTCTTCTCCGGGAAGTTCTATATATCTTCTTGTAACCCTTACTTCTTCTTCTCTTATTCCTGAAGGTGTTTCAAGGGTTATATCATTTGCCTTTTCTTCCACCGGAACTTCTGTGTTTACTGGTTCATCCACAACTTTCAGGGAATCAGGATATTCATTTATAACTGGAGAAGTAAATTCACCGGCTTCTGCGTTTTCATACATGTCAGGCAGCGGACTTTCTTCACCGGGTACATCTGAAATATTTCTGTCCCTTGATTCATCAGAGGGAGAATTTACTGTTTCATCATTTCTGTAGGGAACATCTGCATAAAGAGGTTCTGTAACAGTAGTATCAATAAACCTTACGTTTTCTTCAGGAACTGTATTTTCACTGTCAGATACAACAGTATTTACTTCAGTATCAACATCTTCGGTTCTCTTATAACCTGAATCAGTAACTATTATCCTGTCCCTTGTCTTAACATCATCATCTGAACTCAGAGGATTGATCACGATGGGTTCGTAGGGAGTTACAGAAGTTTCCTCTTCGGTCCTTATTGTCCTCTTCATCTTCCTTACAGGTCTTTCATTGCTGTCATACCCGTAATCTTCAGGTTTTTTAACCCTTTCTTCCTTAACTTCGGTTGTTTCTTTTATTCCTTCATCCGGGATGATGGTTTTTTTCCTTATTATCTTTTTTTCTGTAACTTCGGAAGTCACTGGTTCCTCTTCAACTACAACTTCTTCTTCCTCATATTCTATAGGTGCTCTTTCTGCAGCGCTTATGTTGACTATGGACCAGAGGGCGAGAATCATTCCAACAAGAGAGAGCCCTGATCCTATGATACTTCTTAAGTCTGTATTGACATTACCTATATCGCCGAAGTCAAACCTTACAAGTTTTCCGAGTATTCCGAGGAAGTAAAGTAATGCTACAAAACATGCGAGGAATATTGCCCAGAAAAGTCCTGTTCCCACGGTGTCGAGGTTAGACAGTGCATGTCTTTTGACAAGGAGTGATATGAGAAGCCAGAATGGGATTATGAATGCAAGAGCTCCGAGGACCATTGAAACCTGTGCCTCATTTATGAGGAGTCCCCCGATGTTTATGGGTCTTGCCATGGGAAGTATATATTCAAGTGAGTTGTCCATGGCATCCATAATCAGTTTATAGAGGGTGAAGCCTCCCCAGGCTGACAGCGCCAGTGCAATTGCCGAAAAAATGGTGACTTTCGTATTGGCACTTTCAAGATGTCTTGTTCTTTTCATCTCAGTGTTCATGTTCTCATCCTCCAGTTTTTTTATGAAACGTAAAAATAATTTCAGTAAAGTCTTTATCATCCGGGCACAGGTGGCCCAAAGATCTTCTTCATTTAATTTTAAGAGCAGGGGGGCTAAAATACAAGTGTTACAGCCTATAAAAAAGTTAATGTTATTTAAACATGGTGTGCTGATATGTTATCCGACTCATGTCCTCTTCTCATTCCGGGTTCCCGGTATGGGACCACAATCATGAATAATGGGTTTTTGTAAAGCAATAAAAATTATCAGGAAGGCACTTGAACCTTCCTGATAATTATAACATCTATATTGCTGTGGTACCAAGGTAGGCTTCCTTTACCCTGTCATCTGTCAGAAGTTCTTCGCCTGTTCCGTGCATGGTTATAGCACCGGTTTCAAGTACGTAGGCTTCGTGGGCAATTTTAAGGGCAGCATTTGCATTCTGTTCAATAAGGAGTATTGTAACTCCTGATCTGTTTATTTCTTCAATAATGTTGAACATGTTCTTTACTATAAGAGGCGCAAGTCCGAGGGAAGGTTCATCCATCATGAGGATTTTGGGTCTTGCCATAAGTCCCCTTCCTATGGCGAGCATCTGCTGTTCGCCTCCGGAGAGTGTTCCCGCTTCCTGCCAGCTTCTTTCCTTTAATCTGGGGAAGAGTTCATAGACCCATTCGAGGTCCTTTACAATCCCTTCTCCGTCATTTCTTAAAAATGCACCCATTTTGAGGTTTTCCAGGACTGTCAGATTTGAAAAGACGTGTCTTCCTTCAGGTACGAGGGAAATGCCTTCCTTCACTATGTCCCTGACCTTCATTTTAAGAAGGTTTTTGTCATTGAAGGTTATGGATCCTCCGGCTGTCTTTACTATGCCTGTTATGGCCTTTAATGCAGTGGATTTTCCCGCTCCGTTTGCTCCTATGAGTGTTACTATTTTTCCTTCGGGTACTTCAAAGGATATTCCCCTTAAAGCCTTTATTCCGCCGTAGGAAACTCTGAGGTCTTCTGTTTTAAGCATTTTTAGTCCACCCCCAGGTATGCTTCTATGACTCTCTCATTTTTTATTATATCCTTTGCATTTCCTTCTGCTATGGTCTGGCCGTAGTCAAATACGTAGATGTTGTCAGAAATTCCCATGACCACCTGCATGTGGTGTTCTATCATGAATATGGTCAGTTTGAATTCCTTTCTTATTTCACGGATGAAATCCGTAAGGTCATCTGTTTCCTTGGGGTTCATACCTGCGGCAGGTTCATCGAGGAGAAGAACCTTCGGATCAGTTGCAAGGGCCCTTGCTATTTCAAGTCTTCTCTGTTTTCCATAGGGAAGGGAAGAGGCCTTGTCGTATCTTAAATTCCAGAGGTCCACCCTTTTAAGAAGACTTTCGGTCTTTTCATAGAAAAGATCTTCTTCTGCGTTATAACCAGGTGTTTTGAATGTGGCACCGAGGATTCCTGAACTGAGTCTTAAATGGTTTCCTATAAGAACATTTTCTATGACTGTAAGGTCCTTGAATAACCTTATATTCTGGAATGTCCTCGCCACGCCTTTTCTTGTGATAACATCGGGTTTTAATCCGGTTATGTCTTCACCTTTAAATATTACACTTCCTTCGGTTGGTTTATATACACCGGTAATCATATTGAAGGCAGTTGTCTTTCCGGCTCCGTTGGGGCCTATAAGTGCCACGATTTCGTCTTCGTGGAGCTTCAGGTTAAAGTTTTTAACGGCTGTTATACCGCCGAATCTCATGGTTATATTCCTGGTTTCAAGAATCGGTTCACTCATTTTCAGACACCTCCTTCTTTCTTATTCCGTTGAGGCCGGTTATACCGTCAAGGGTGATTTCCCTTGTTCCCATGATTCCTTTTCTGAAAAAGAGTACGCACAGGATGAGGAGTATTGAGAATACCACCATTCTAAGGCCGACTACCTGCCTGTCGAGAGGTCTCATGAATTCCATTCCGAAGGTTACTATAAATGCTGAAATGACAGACCCTGAAAGGGAACCCATTCCTCCTATGACAACCATGAGTAGTATGTTGTATGTTGCGATGAAGTTGAACTGGTTTGGTACTATTGAGCCTACTGCCATTGCAAGAAGTCCCCCCGCGATTGCCGCAAAGAATGCTCCTATTGCAAAGGACATGGTCTTGTGGGAAGTTAAGTTTATACCCATGGCTTCGGCTGCTATTTCGTCTTCCCTTATCGCCTTTATAGCTTTTCCGTAGGATGAATCGATGAATCTTTTTAAAAGTATGAAGGTCATAATGGCAAAGAGCATTGGCCAGAAGTTTGTAACCCT
>JBDHVQ010000210.1:0-3688 GCA_039809845.1 Clostridiaceae bacterium
GGTTTTGTGGAAGTACCGGGTTGTGTAAATTCAGTGACTTCTGTTGTGGCAGTTGTTTCTTCCCGTTTTGTGGATTCTGTACTTTCAGGTACCGAAGAATTACCTGGAACCGTAGTCGGCTGCGTTGACGTTTCTTCCGTTGAAGGATTCTCTGAAGTTCCTATTGCTTCCATTGCCGAGATGATTGCTGAAGCTGCATTTTCTGTTTCTTCACTATCAGGATGAAGTCCGAGGATATTTTTTCCGTCTTCGAGGGCTTTTAAAAGAGCAGCTTTTTTATCCTGAGGTGCATTGAGGAAATTTTCTGTAATAATAAAACTTTCAGCTTTACTTATTGCAGCTTTCAGTGCAGAGGTACCCGCAGAGAGTATTACAACATGGGTTTTTGATTCGGGGAAATTAAGATGTTCCGGGTTTTCTGTATAGAGTTTCACCACAGTTTCAATCTTGTCAGGCCCCAGGTTATCATTGAATGCTCTCGGATCAAGTGTCTCAAGGGAATATGGCAGTTCTGTCTCTTCAAGCAGGCCTCCCTTGAATGCATTCTGCGCTATGGAAAGAAGACCTTCATTAAGGGTAAGGTTTTCGAGATGTCTCCATTTTTTATTCTGTTCAAAGGCACTTGCACCTATGGAAGTGACAGATGACGGAATGACAAGAGAATTCAGCCTGTTCGCCTGGAATGCTCTTGATTCAACCCTTTCAAGTCCTTCGGGAAGGACAATTTCAGTTACAGGGGCTCCGACAAATGCAGATTCGCCGATAACCCTGATATTTTGTGGTATTACAACATCAGAAAGAAAAATATTCCTTGAAAATATTCCTGCAGGGATAGTATCCATGGAAGATGACAATTTATATGATGTGATGAGATTCAGTGAAAAAACTCCCGTTCCCATGGATGTTACTGAATCCGGAATTGAAACTGATCTTAACTGATTTCCGTTGAATGCAAGATTTCCTATGCTTATAAGCCCTTCAGGCAAGGTGACGTATTCCATAGCATTGTATTTGAAAGCATCTGCGCCGATGTCTGTCACTGTTGAAGGAATTGACACGGATTTCAAACCTTCAGGAGACTGAATAGAATCAGTTCCTAGAATTACATCGGATGAACTTACTGCAAATGCTCCGTTTCCAATGGAAGTAACTGGATTTCCATCCGGAGTATTCTGGGGGATAATAAGATCCTTGTTGACCCTGAATTTCGCACTGCCTGATTCAGAATATCCTGTTACGGTATCGGAGGACCAGGTAAAGTCGGAAGTATTCCAGTTATATTCATCTTTTATTACAAGATTTTCCTTCAGTGATTTCAATTCGCTGTAATACTTCTCTGTCAGTGAGTCCCCCTGTTCTTCTGAAGCAATGTATTCTTCCGCTTCCTTTACTTTCTCCATCAGTGGTGTGTATGTTTCAGGAGTATATAATTCCGGACTTAGCTTTTTCAATTCTGCGATATAGTTTTTTAATGTCAGTAAATCCGTTCCTTTTTCTTCGAGTTTATCCAGTGCTGCTTTAAGAGCTGTAACTTCTTCATCGACAATTTCCTGGGATACAACTTCTGCATTCAGCACTTCCCTCGCATGAAGTATTGCCGTCTGTAACTGACTGAATGATTCAGCGGTATAATATTCACCATTTAATGTTTCAGCTGTTTTTATAAGATTGAATAGTTCAGTTCTGTCAGAAGTTCCTTCGAGTATGAATTTCTGATACTGAGAGCTGAAAATATATGTACTGTTCTTAAGGTGTTCCGGATTTCTCGTATATAGATACACCGTTCCGTACTGATCATTAACTTTTTCCATCCCCGGATTATTCATGAACACATTGCCAAGTGTCTTGAATATCGAATAGGGCATTCTCACAGATTTTATCTTGTTGTTTGAAAAGCTGTAATTGTCGAGCTGAAGCGCATTGACTGAATCAGATATTGTAAGTTCTGAAATACTGTTGGACTGGAATCCTTCATTCCCCACTTTCCAGACTGAAGAAGGAAGATATAGACTTTCTATCCTGTTGTTTTTAAACCCTTGAGTCTCTATTATTCTGACACCTTCAGGGATTGTTATTTCAGTAAGTTCATTGTCAGAAAATGCACCATTGTCGATTATAAACTCCCTGAACCCACCATTTTCAGGAAGGATTACTGACTGAAGTCCAAGTCCCCTGAAAGCATATTCCCCGATTCCGGTTATTTTTCTGATACTTCCGTCAGACTGTGTCACTTCTGAAGGTAAAACGAGATTTTTATTGTCTTTAAGTTTTTCCTTTCCTGATTCTGATAACCCGAGTATTCCATAATAAGAACCGGCAGAAACTGTCTTTTCAGTTATATCACCGTAGATAAAATCTTTTTCAGTAAAATTGTCATATGTTGGTAATTCTGCAGTTACTGTAATTTTCGGAATAAGTGTTGAGAGTGCATCATTTGTAGATGAAAGATCCGCACAACCAGGGCCGGTTTCAGAAAGTGGTATAAAATGACCGGTTATTTCCTGGGGACTGCCGTTGAATTCAATATCAGTCATGTCCCATTGGATACCTGTTTCTATATATGTATCATTTGATCCGTCGGGAACTGAAGTGTCGATACATGCAGCTCCGGATGTAAGATGAATATCTGACTGAAGATAACTTTCCGCCTCTTCCTTTGTCATACCCCCGGGTAAAGTAATACTGCCGAGGTTTAATTCAGTGATTCCTCCTTTAGTGAAAGCCCTTGCCAGTACCATGACTTCCCTGTCATAAGGAACACTGAGATAATTCTGGGATGAGAGATTGTCATGGAGGTATATTTTATTTCCTGAAGGAGATAGTGCCACATTTACTGAAGTCTTATCAAAAGCAGAATGTCCCACATGTCCCAGTGAAGGACCAAGGGTCATGGTACCCGAAAGGGAGCGGTCTCCTGCAAATGCACTGTCTCCTATCCTTTCCAGGGTTGATGGGAGATAAACATATGAGAGCGAAATACAGTTTGAAAAGGCAAGCTGTCCTATGGAGGAGAGTCCTTCATTCAGCTCAGCAGATGTAAGTCCGGTTGCAAGAAAACTGCCCTTTCCTATGGAATCAAGAGTCGATGGGAAACTTACAGAAATAAGGTTTTTGTTTCCTGAAAAAGCCCCTTCTCCGATTGCTAAGAGCCCTTCACTGAGTATCACGGAAGTAAGGTTTTTCTTGGAGAACGCATTTTTACCTATTGATGTTACAGGTATACCATCAATACTTTCAGGTATCACAATATCAGTATCACTACCGGTATAACCAGTTATAGTACCTTCACTGAATATGAATTCATCCGTAGGACCAGCCTGGGATGCATTGATTTTCATCATATCCTCTGACGTGATCTTTTCTGTAGTGGTTTCTGCAGTATCTTCCGCCATGGATGAAGTTTCAGTACCCTCTTCAGCTTCAGTCAGAGTTTCATCTTCATTACCTTCTTCAGTCTTCTCATCTCCAGTATCTCGATCTGAATTTTTTTCTTTCTCAAGGGTTGTGAATTCCTCAGTAAAAATGCCGGTATCATTTTCCGTGGCATAGGTCCTTATGAAAGGAGATGTGAAGAGACTTAATGATAGAATAAAGGCCATAAAGAGATTTAAATGTGATTTTTTATTCATGTTTTCCTCCGCTTAATTAATCGTTAACAGTCTAACTATAACAACTTCTTTAATGAGGT
>JBDHVQ010000211.1:0-3677 GCA_039809845.1 Clostridiaceae bacterium
TATTTCTGGTCTTGCTGGGGAATCCTATCTGAGGTTCCGGAATAAATGATATCACAGCCGGAGGTGGTTTTATGTAAAGTGGGGACTGTAATTATTAAAAATGAAACTTTTAAGCAGCCCTTAAAAAAAGGGCAATAAAATGTAATAATGTTAAGTAAGACAGAAAACCCTGAAAGTTATGGATTTTCATTTTTCAATAAGCATATATGCGCCACCCGGAGGATATCATGTCAGACAGTTTGAATTTTTTAAAAAATGCCGTACAGAACTTAAGGATTACTTCCATTATAGAAATCCTCATAGTGGCATACCTGATATACAGATTATACAACATGATCAGGGAGACAAGGGCAGAACAGCTGGTCAAAGGACTGGTCATGATGCTCCTTTTAATACCGCTCTCCTATCTTTTGAACTTCACCATGCTGTATTCTATTCTTTCAAAGACCATTACAGTCGGAGTACTCTCAGTATTTATTATATTCCAGCCTGAAATCAGAAGGGCACTTGAACAGCTCGGCCGTTCAGCCTTCAAGGAATCCATGGCAGGGACTTCAACGGAAACTGCACGGGCTCTTGAGGAAATAGTGACGGCTGCAGTAAATTTATCTGCCACAAAGACAGGAGCGCTGATCGCCATAGAACAGAACACAATGCTGGGGGATATTTCAGGAACCGGTACCCAGATTGACGCAAGGGTGTCAGCTCCCTTAATAGAAAATATATTCTATCCCAATACTCCTCTCCATGACGGAGCAATGATAGTAAGAAACAACAGGATTTATGCGGCCGGATGTGTACTGCCGCTTACAAATTCTATGGAAATATCGAAGAAACTAGGTACGAGACACAGAGCCGGTATAGGACTTACTGAAGTTTCCGATGCCGCAGTAGTCATCGTATCCGAGGAAACGGGAGTAATATCCCTTGCCCTTAACGGAAAACTGGTAAGAAACTACGACGGGGACAGACTCCTTGCAATCCTTCTTAAAATCATAAGCAGAAAGAACGAAGAAGAGAAAAAAACTGTGAAAGAGAGGTTTACATCATGGATAAGGCCAAAAAACAGGACCTCCTGGTAAAACTTGTATGTCTTCTCCTTGCATGTGCACTCTGGATTTTTACAATATCCTCAGAAAATGTCGAAATCAATGTAAGGATACCGGATGTACCGGTTAAAATACTGAATGCAGAAAGTCTTAAGAAACAGAATCTCATACTGCTGCCGGAAAATAATCCCAATACAACGATATCCATAAAAGGGCCTGCAAATTCAGTTTACAGCGCAAAAAGTACGGATTTCGGATTATATGTGGATTTATCCACTGTAACCCTTACAGAAGGTGAGAACAAGGTTCCGGTAAATGCAGACAGACTTCCTTCCAATACATCGCTTTCAGGGTCAGCACCTGAAGTTACAATAATTACAGACAGACTCATGGAAAAATCAGTCGATATCAAAAAAGACAATATCACCTATTCTCCGGCTCCAGGATTCTATGTGCCGGAGCCAATACTCGACAGCACGGTTTCCATAGTTACAGGACCTGAAGAATACGTCAATAAGGTTGCAGCTCTTACTGTCAATATGAATAAAACTGATATATCAGGACTTACAAAAGAAGCAAAGAGAGTAATACCCGTAGATGAAAACGGAGAGGAAGTACCCAATGTGACTTCATCAAAATCCTATGTCGAAGTAACTTTCAATGCCTGGGCAATAAAGGAAGTACCTGTAAAGGTAACATATAAGAACAGTGTGGATCAGGCAATCAAAATAAAGCAGTATCTGCCGAACCCATCAACCGTAAAAGTCACTGCAAGGGACAGCATTTTAAGAAATCTGACTCTCATTGAAACCGAACCACTCGACTTATCAGAAATCAGACTCCAGACAGTCCAGTACCCGATAAAACTTGCCGTTCCCCAGGACGTAATACTCCTAGATCAGGAAGGGAAGGCTATGGAACCTGATATAACAGTCAATATAGCCATGGATTCCTATGAGAACAGGGAAATAGAAAAACCGGTAACAACTGAAGGTACTCCATTGTCTCCTGTGACACTGGACACTGACAAGGTGAAGATCATCCTGTCAGGGACACCTGATAAACTCAATGCCCTCAATGTCAATGACATTACCGCATCGGTGAATGTGGACGGATTAAAACCCGGTCTTCACGATGTGGAAGTCAAGGTGACAGCACCTGTGGATTATCTCGTTAAAATCATTACCCCCAATAAGGTAAAGGTTAAGGTAGGACCATAAGTTTTACACTGTCTGAGGTTTGAAAAGAAGAAACATGCGAAGAAAAGACCGGGCATTATTTTAAAAATCAGCATATCACTATGGCAGCGGTTATCCGCTGCCATTGTTCAAGAAAAAGCAGGATATAAAAAAGAGGTGTATTTAAGAGAAAAACATCATGTAATGATGTATGTAACTGCATATCAGAGAAAAAGATGCGTTTCATATTATTCTCGATATTATTGCATGCCAGATGGTTTAAGAAAGATGAAAACAGGAAAATAAGTGTTTCCATGAAAGCTAACGGAACCTTGAAAGGATTAAGAATGCTGCTTGCTTCAAATATAAATATAGGAATCAGGGAAATGGAAGAAGGAGGAGATGCTGTAAAAAGGCACCTTCTTAAAAAGCTTAAGGTTAAGGAAGAGGAACTCATTTCTTTCAGGATACTGAGGGAAAGTATAGATGCAAGGAAAAAACCGGACATATATATAAACATGAGTATCCTGGTATCTGTCCGAAATGAAGACAGAGTACTTAAAAAAGCAGGGAAAGTCGTTGCAAGGCACTACAGGGAAGAATATGAAGAAGTTATCCCGGGAAAGAAAAAGCTTAGGGAAAGACCCGTTGTCGTAGGATTCGGACCTGCAGGAATGTTCTGTGCACTTATACTGTCTGAAGCCGGTTTAAAACCACTTGTCATAGATAGAGGATCTTCCGTTGAAAAAAGAACAAGGGACGTTGAAGACTTCTGGAGAACAGGAGTCCTCAATACCTCCAGTAACGTTCAGTTTGGTGAGGGGGGAGCGGGTACCTTCTCTGACGGTAAACTGACTACGAGAATAAAGGATATGAGGATAGAAAAAATACTCAATATATTGAAAGATTCCGGAGCTCCGGAAGACATTCTCTTTAAATCAAAGCCACATGTGGGTACTGACATATTAAAGGGTGCCGTCATGAACATAAGAAAGAGGATTATTTCCCTTGGCGGGGAAATAAGATTTGATTCACTGATGGAGGATATAACAGTTAAGAACGGAAAAGTTACTGCCGTTACAGTGAATGGGGACACACTTCCTGCTGAGGCAGTCATCATAGCTCCGGGTCATTCTGCAAGGGATACATACAGGATGCTCTTTGATAAGGGTGTAATGATGGAATCGAAATCCTTTGCAGTGGGCTTCCGTGTTGAACACTTAAGGGAAGAAATAGACAAAAATCAGTTCGGGGGGATTGAATCGCCTTATCTTAAATCATCTGAATATACACTGACTGCAAAAACCTCTAAAGGCAGGGGAGTCTATTCCTTCTGCATGTGCCCCGGAGGCCTTGTAGTAAATTCTTCTTCGGAAGAGGGGCATCTTTGTGTAAACGGGATGAGTTATCACGCGAGGGATAAAATAAACTCCAACAGTGCCATAGTATC
>JBDHVQ010000212.1:0-3650 GCA_039809845.1 Clostridiaceae bacterium
AAGATGTTTCAAGGGATAAAAAGCCTGATATCGGAATAATCAGAAAGGATGTCTGCTCCTGATGCTATAAGTTCAAGGCATCCCTTTCCCGTATCCCTTGTGATGTCGTGGGGAAGGGTAATTACCCTTCTGCCAGATTCTTCAGCAAACCCCGCCGTATGAAGAGAACCGGACTCAGATGATGCTTCAGGAACGATAAGGATATCTGAAAGCCCTGCAAGAATCCTGTTTCTTTCAGGAAAGAAATATCTTCTCGGAGACATAAGAGGTGGATATTCACTTAATATAAGCCCACCTTCATCGGAAATCTTTCTGAAAAGAGACTCATTTTCAGGAGGGTATGGTTTTAAGATCCCGCCACCTAAGACACAGACTGTCTTAATACCGATATCCATGGAAGCTCTGTGACAGGCAGAATCTATTCCCCTTGCCCCTCCTGATACCGTAACTATTTTCCTTTCATTTAATTCCTCAAGGATTTTCCTCACTGATTTCAATCCGTAGGAAGAAGCATTTCTTGAACCTGCAAATCCAACAGTAAATGAATCAAGAACCGAAGGATCACCCCTGTAATAAAGTACAGTGGGAGAAAATTCTCCTTCGAGTTTACCAAGATATTCATTCCGGAAAGACATTATTCCTATTCCATTTTCCCTGCAGTATTCAAGATGCAGCTCCGCCTCAAGAAGACATTTTTCATACCCGCCTTCCTTTTCCATAAATTCCAGGGCTTTTTTTCTGTCATTTCTTAATTCATATGCCCTCTTCCCTGCCTTCATATGGAGATAAATACTGATGAGAAGTTCTTCCGTTTCAATAATGTCCTTAGGTTTTTCTTCTTTCAGGTTACTGTTCTTCAGTAATTTATAAGATCCACAGGTTTTTACCTCCCCGCAGGTTTTTCTATCCCCGCAGGTTTTTCCATCCCCATAGATTTTTACATCTCCACACTCCCTATTAAAACCTTCTGAATTAGTTTCTCCAACGGAAACAATGCTGTCTTTATTTTTTCCTGAGCCATTTCTTTCCGGTTTATCCTGTTTATCTGGTTTATTCTGTTTATTCAAAAAAATCACCCCTTCTATAATGAAGGGGAAGAATCTCTTTTATTCAGTTACCAGGGAGAGTTTGAGAAACTGATATATTATCCTTAATGGAATAGATAAAATGAATATCAGTAAAATTCACTGAAAGAGGATTAGAGGTATTCTTTAAAACCTTAATAATCCTCATCCTCAGATATCCTCTGATTCAATAATACCGTTTCTCTCAGGGAAAATATCTTCACCCAGGATTCCTCTTAAAAATGATTTTCTGTGAATATCTGTAATGCCGTATTTTCTTATGGCTTCCACATGGGCTTTTGTCCCGTATCCCACATTTTCTTCAAAAGAATACTGGGGATAAATATTGTGGTATTCCCTCATAAGATTATCCCTGTATTCCTTGGCGAGAATGGACGCACAGGCAATGGCTGCGCTTTTCATATCCCCTTTTATAATCCTCTCATTTCTTACCGGGCAGTCTTTTATGAAAAAACCGTCGGATAATATTACTTCCGGCTTTACTTTAAGTCCATTGAAGGAATTTAAGAATATGCTGTTGTTGCAGTGGGCAATCCCCATTTCATCAATTTCTTTATTGGTACACAGTGAAATACTGTAGGAAAGGGCATATTCCCGGATTTTAGGTTCAAGGAACTGTCTTTTTTCCCGTGTGAGTTTTTTTGAGTCATCTATCATAAGGATGAGATCTTCTGAAAGTTCTTCTATCTTATCGCCCTCAAAGACCACACATGCTCCTACAATCGGTCCTGCAAGGGGTCCCCTTCCTACTTCATCGGTTCCGGCGGTTAAAATACCGTATTCCCTGTCAAAGGCAAACATGGACATCCCATGTTTTAAGTTCCCTCTATAACTCTCATATTCCTTCAGGATGACTTCCGACAAGGAACTTACACCTTTTCTCGGATCTTTCTTAAGACGCCTTGTGAGGGCAATCCTGTGGTCGATGCAGTATCTTAAATTGCTGTATACAAATGACTTTACCTCACTGCAGGAAAGACCTGAAAAATCCGGGATCATTCCCCGTCCTCCGGGAGTTCAAGGGATATTTTGCCGAGTTTTCCACCTCTGAATTCATCGAGCAGCATTACGGCTGCCCTTTCAAAGTCAGGTTCCCCACCCTTTATGATACATCCTCTTTTAATAGCTATATTACTGAAATTCTCAAGAGGGTCTTCACTCCATTCAGTGAGTTTATATCTTTCCATCATGCGGTTTTTATACCTTTTTCCCATTCTCTCAGTAAGTCTTAACGCAAGGGTCTCAGAATCCATGATTTCATCCTTAATGGCTCCAGTAAATGCAAGGTTTAAACCGACTTCTTCATCTTCAAATTTAGGCCAGAGTATTCCGGGGGTATCGAGAAGTTCTATTGAATCCTTGGTCTTTATCCACTGCTTGTTCTTTGTGACACCGGGCCTGTCTCCGACCTTAGCCGCAGAATTTTTCGCCATCTTGTTGATGAATGAAGATTTTCCGACATTGGGAATTCCCACAACCATCACTCTCATGAAGTAATTCATAAGACCCTTATCTTTCATTCTCTGAAGTTTTTCTGAAAGCATCTTTTCAAGTGTAGGCTTTATTTTATTGAGTCCTTCTCCTGTAAGTGAATTCACTTCGAGGATTTCAGTCGATGAATCCTTTAATTTTTCGATCCACTGCTGTGTGACTTCCCTTTCTGCAAGGTCTGCTTTATTGAGAAGAATGAGCCTCGGCTTGTTTCCGATTATTTTATCAACTTCAGGGTTTTTTGAGGAACTTATAATTCTCGCATCCCTTATTTCTATAACAGCATCCACCAGTTTTAAGTTTTCTGTTATTTCCCTCCTGGTCTTTACCATATGACCCGGGAACCAGTTTATAGGCATATCACTCACTTCCTTTATTTCTTATTTTTAATGAAATCTTTCCTTATAATAGGAAACCCTGCAGTTTCCCGATGGTTTCAATAAATCCATTGGTGTTGCATGTTTCATAACATTATGGTTATTTACTGTCCCTGTTATTGAGCTTATAACTGAATCTGTTGTAAAACCTGGTGTTGAAGTTGTTTCAGAGCCTGTTATCGGTCTTTATTTTGATTCTGCTACTGACTCTTCTTTTTATATTATACCTTATTGTATTTTTATTCTTGTATGTTAAAAGTATTGTCCGAGCTACTCCCCTTAAGTTTAATGGCTTAATGGAAAACCGGTTCAGTATATTTAATATTCATATAAACCTTCAGAGAATAATTCATTGCAATGCGACTTTACGTGCTTCTTTATTGTACTATTATATATCTATATTCGGATTTTAAATAAATACCCCTTTTATGGAGGATGTTATAATAATATGGACTTTTGCTTTACTATATCAATTCCGGAACTTATTACGGATGTGCAGACCCTATTTTTAAGCCGGGCAAATAAAGCATTATTTCAACAAAAGAATTATTTCAACAAAATAATTGTTTCAGCAAAATCATTTTTTAATAATTACTGATGACACTGCCGATTTTTTGGGAAGGAGAAAAAATTGTATAAAAACAGAAAAATACCCTGGCTTCTTCTTTTGCCGGTTTTACTGATCATGATTGCCTTC
>JBDHVQ010000213.1:0-3638 GCA_039809845.1 Clostridiaceae bacterium
ATTATAAAGCATTTTATCTTTTTAAATGGAATAACATATAAAATTAACGGATTTCGAGTATATCGAACTGTTCTCCCATGTCATTGCCAAAGACTTTAAGGGTATCCCCTTCTTTAAGGAAAGCTCCCTTATATCCTAACTGTTTTGATGTTCCGATGTAGATGACATCCCCTTCTGTGGGTCTTATAAAGAGCACTGTATTTCCGTCAATTACAGCTTCCCTTATTTGAGCTATAGTGAATGTCTTTTCCACGGCATTTTCAAGGGGGTTGTCTGTCGGGGTAACCATTAAACTGAATTTATTGAGGGCTTCATTTACAGTCGTGCCAGTTGAAACATTTGTGAACTGTGCTGCATCTACAAGGGCAAACATCTTGGCTGTCATTGTATTGTCCTTCAGTGAAAGAAGGTACACTGGTTTATCCTGGACATTGAGAAGTACAGGGAAAGTTGCGGCATATCCCTTTTCCTTTACCGCACCTTCTGCAGATCTCATTGCAGAAATTTCATCCGCTGAAGGAACTGAGAAGAATTTTGATTCCTTTGTCCTTAAATTTACAAAGTAGAATCCGATATTGGAAGAATCCTTCATTACTGAAGTGACACCGGTATAGAGGTATACGTCGTTATCCATGGGGACGTAGTTATATCCTTCAGTTGTCTTTGTCACATTTCTCTGTCCGAATAAGGAATTTATGAATCCTCCGCCGTATAAACCCTTCATATTGAGCTGGTTTATTATGAGCTCAGACGGATACACCCTGTCCACCCATTCGGGAACTTCTGAAGTTCCGTAAAGCTGTGACTGGCCTGTGGTACCGTCGGTTACAATGACACCTTTGACATCCATACCGTTCATAAAACCTATTCTCTTTGTAAGTACAGGAGTTGTATAGTAAGCCTTTCCTGAATCGTCAATTTCAAAATTGGTTTCCCCCATCATGGCCGTCGGGAACTGAAACCTTAACTTCCTCGATATATTTCTCATAAGAATATCGGTCCTTGAATATTTAAGAGGATTTTCAAGTTTTATAAGCTCAGCTTCCTGGTTTGCCATATTTACAGATACATAGTAGCCGAGTCCGTTCTTCTGATTGGCAAAGTATTTGAAGATATCGCTGTATTCAAGGGGAGACACTCTTACCGGGTTTCCGGCAACGTTAAGCTGTGTGTAATTGTCATCGAGGTCAAACTGTGAAACAAGTTCGGGAATGAATCCCATTTCCTTGTCCCCGATCATCTGTGCGGCATCCCTGTCCACCACAGGTATCTTATCCGGTGTTATCTTTTTTACAGTTTCTGCAAACTGTGCATTTTCAACGGTGATGAGCTTTGAATAAGCACCTGCCCTGAAAAACGGAGATGAGAAAAATGTAAGGACCGCCGGTACTGCTATTAAAAGTCCGACTGCAAGAACAGAAGGAATCACAGTCCTCGAAAGAGATGCGGAACCGAATAAAATATTAAGGATGTTAAAGATAACTATTCCCGAAATTAAAAATGCATAGAATTCCGGCGCCATGAAATTAAGGGCAGGCAAAGTGAAAAAGAAATTCACGAACATTATGAGAAGGGTAATCAGTAAAATTATGGCAGGATTAAGTCCCTTCCTGTTCCTGTCCTTTTCCCTGAGTTTATCCCTGAAGTCTTTTGATCTGTTTTTAAAATTCCCCTTGGTTACATTTGATCTGGCACCTTTTTTTCTCTCTTCCTTCATCTTCCTGAAAACATCCTTCATGTCATTGAAATCAAAATTCTGATTTCCGTTCATCTTATCCTCCCTGTATAAATGTATTTTTTCTTCATGGTTCTTCATGAATAGTGAAATCAGTTAAAACTTAAATCTGTTCCTTATCCTTAATATTTCCTGATCACTTCCTGATTTTTCAAATTCCGGGCTGTATTTTTTTTCATTCATTATACGTATGTGTTTATGGATGTTTCAGTCCGGAATTTACATTGTCTTTATATCTACATTCTGAATGAATGAGGTGAAGGCAGGATTAAAATTTATCCGAAAGAAGTCTGCAAAATGCTTCAGGCTGCACTTATCTTTCCCGTGCCGAAGGGTTTTATTTCAGAGAGTATCACCCCTGCGAAAATGAAAAGGCCTCCCAGAAGCATCCTCAGTGTGACAGCTTCCCCTGCAACCATCACCGAGAAGAGGGTACCCCAGAGACACTCGGTACTCATGAATATGGATGCCCTGGTTTCTGTGGTGTACTTCTGACCGACCATCTGAAGGACGGTTGAAAGTCCCGTCGATATAAACGCGAGGAACAATATGGAAAGAACAGCCCCTTTATCGGGAGTTACCATCGGTGCGCCTTCCATAAAGAATGCGATTCCTGAAAGGACTGTACAGGTAAATATCTGTACAATGGTCATTTCTATGGGATCTTCTCCCTTCATGAATATGGCTGTATAAAATATCTGGAATGCAAATGCGACAGCACAGAGAAGGGTAAGTATATCGCCTATATTCACACTTCCGTCCGTCCTCAATGTAAGTATTCCTATTCCAAGTAAAGCAGTAATGGCTCCCAGTACTTCATTCCTGTCAGTCTTTCTCTTAAAGATAAACATGGAAATTATGGGTACTATAATTACATTCACACTTGTAAGGAATGCATTTTTACTCGGTGTTGTGTATTTTATACCTACGGTCTGCAGGACAAAACCTAAAAATAACAGGGCACCGACAACACTTCCCTTTTTCCAGAGAGAGGGTTTTATCCTAAGAATCTTTTTAAAGAATATAACTGTAAACAATACCGAAGCCAGTAAAAATCTTGCAAAGATGAGCTGATATGGAGTTAAAGTCTTTATGGCGTCTGCAGTTGCGACAAACCCGTAACCCCAGAATATGGCAGTAACGATGAGGGCAATTTCGCCCTTATATTTTCCCATGGTAAATACCGGTCCTTTCGAAGTCTTTCTTAAAATTAAAAACAACATTCCATTTAGATTATACTCCCAATATCCCCTCTTTACCCCACATCTTTTACCCCGGATGAATTTTATTTATATATCCTGATTTCCAATGCCGGCTGATATTATGTGTTTTTAAAGATTTAAATAAGAACCATTTTCCCATAGAAATTTATTCCCCGGTCTTCAGAACAGGAAAACTCCTGCAGTAAGAAACAAGTTAACAGAATAAATACTGAATCTTAAATTTAAGAGATTTCAGATACTGAATTATTTAAAAAGGAATATACTTCAGACAGAAAGACACAAAGAAAGACAGTCAGAAAGACAGACAGACTTACAGTCAGACAGACAAAAGCAGACAGAAATAAATAAAGACAGTCGTACGGAAAGAAAGATAGTCAGACAGTCAGAAAATAATAAAAATAACAGAGGAGAAAAAATGAAAACAGTACACCTACCATCTTCAGGGAATAAAACATCCTCAGGGAAAAGGAAGTCTGTCCTTCTCCTTTTACTCTTTGCCGCAGTTCTCTCAGTAAATTACCTCACGGCAACGGGTAACTTTTTCGGTTCAACGCAGAAAGAAATATCAGACAAGTATTTGACACTTATAACTCCGGGACCTATGGCATTTATAATCTGGGGTATCATCTATATGATGATATTCATTATTATCATAGGTGGAATTGTGAAAGATGGTACTT
>JBDHVQ010000214.1:0-3631 GCA_039809845.1 Clostridiaceae bacterium
GAAACTAAATGTCAGGAAAGTAAAACCAGGAACCAAAATAATAAAGAAGGATGAGGACAGATTATGGATTTTGACAGATACCGTATAACCGGAGGGAAATTCTCCCTTAAGGATCATGACACCAGTGATTCCGGAAATTATAAAGATAAAGGTGAAGCTGCAAAGGACCTTGCAAAAAACACTGATAAAATGATTGAACTGCAGGACAGACTCTTTGCACAGAATACGGATTCAATCGTAATAATTCTTCAGGCCATGGATGCTGCAGGAAAAGACGGAGTAATAAAACATGTTATGTCAGGAGTAAATCCCCAGGGATGTCATGTTACAAGCTTCAGACAGCCTTCATCCACAGAACTTGACCATGACTACCTCTGGAGGTTCAACCGTGAACTCCCCGAAAGAGGAATGATGGGAATCTTCAACAGATCTTACTATGAAGATGTGGTGGTTGTAAGGGTACATGATCTTGTAAAATACAGCCAGCTGCCTTTAAGACTTCAGACTCCTGATATATTCAAAACCCGTTACAGACAGATAAGGGACTATGAAAAATACCTTTTCGAAAACGGAATCAATCCCATTAAGATATTCCTCAATGTATCAAAAGAAGAACAGAGAGAAAGGCTTTTATCGAGAACAGAAGAACCCGATAAAAACTGGAAATTCAGTTACGGTGATGTGGAAGAAAGAAAATACTGGGATGAATATATGAAGGCATTCAATGATGCCATAGAAGCCACGTCCACAGAATATGCACCATGGTATATAGTCCCTGCGGATAAAAAGTGGTTTTCAAGACTTCTGGTTTCAGAAATAATAGTAAATCACCTTGAAAAGCTGAACCCTCAATATCCTGTCATATCCGACGCCAAGATGGAAGAACTTGAAAAAGGAAGGGTTATTCTACTTGAAGATAATAAGGAGAGTAAACCTGAAAAGCAAAAGAAAAAAGGGCAGAAAAAGATGTAAGTCAAAAAAGGAAACATGTATATACATAAACCTAAAAACCCTTCCGTCATATGCCTGGAAGGGTTTTTTAGTTTATAATCCAGTTCTTTCAGCAATTTTTACCGATTTGACTGAATATGACATATTATGACTGATATAGCTTAAAGCCTTAGGTATTACAGAGCCTTGGAAAGGGCAGCTTCAGCAATATTTGTAATATTGCTCCTTATGTCCTTTTCAAATATCTCTTCAAGGTCATCTACTCTCAGTGACGATATATTAAGGGCTGCAGCCAGTATATACTTCATCTGGAGTAAAGAAGTATTTTCAACGACGTTTTCGATTTCCTTAAGAGATTTGGGAGCTTTTCCTTCTTCTATGTCATCAAAAAGTTTATCCAGGGTATTCTTGGTTCTCTCTTTAATGAGTCTCTTGTTGTCTGCCATTTCATAGGCTATGGATAACAGCATGAGGTTTCTTTCGGTGAGAAGGTCTTCCTTTGAATTGATTTCCTTCATTATGAACATGAATGCCTTGTTGATATTGCTGAGGTATATGGTTGCAGGTTCATTACCCACACAGAACGAAAGGAGTGCCTTTAATGTGGTGTCGAGGATCTTCATCGGATCTTCTTCACCGAGATCCTTGAATGAACCGTCCGCCTGCTGGGTCCTTGCAAGGATTCTGAGGAGATTTTCCCTGTCAAATACAATGGCTTTCTTGGCTTCTCCCCTTGAAATACCTTTTTCCGCCATCTTTTCTATGATGTTTAGGTCTTCTGAATACCTTGTATCGTCGAGGAAGAATGATTCAGAAAGAAGTTTCATTGTGTCTTCACTCATATCCACCGGAACAATTCTCTGCATGCCAAAACCTGAAACGGGATCATCTATGGTTTCAGTAAGAATAAATGCGGTCTCTGAGGATAGCATGTTGAATTCCTTTGACAGTTCAAGGATTTTCTCTCTGGTGTAGTCCCTGTCGTGTTCCCTCTGTTTCCTTTGCTTTTCCTCGAGAGATTCAATTCTTTTCCTGGCCCATACTTTTTCTATGAGTTTACTGTTTTCTTCTATTTCAAGCTTATCAAGGTCTGCAGTGATACTGTATTCCTTATCACCAACCGTTCCCTTAATAGTAATCTTACCTTCAAGGGCACCTATAACCTTTGCAAATATGGTGAATGGTTCCCTGTCGTAGAGGTAAGAAATTGTACCCGGATAAAGCTTTTCTATTTCCATTTCTCCCCAGTCAATTCCTGTAACATCCATCTGGGGATTATCAATCCTGTTGAACTGCCTTAAAATAATATCATCGAGTCTTTGTCCTTCTTCGATGAATTCACTCATGCCATATCCTACTTCTGCGAGCTTATTGATAAAGTAGGAGTTGGTATCAGTGTCAAAGCCGAATGGGAATATTCTCGAATTACCGATATTGGTTTTGACGTAGTCTAATATTTCGTCTTCATTTTCAACAAGGTCATCGGAGAAGAGGAAAATGTAGTCCGGTTCATCCTCATCTTCAAGTTCAGCTTCCCTCAAGGCTTCCTTCAAGGCACTGAAAATATCTGAACCTTCCTTCATGGTAAGATTTTCAACCCACTGTGTTGCAGCTTCAAGGTTTTCATCGTTGAACCTTACCTTGCCGTTGGGTGAGAA
Organism: Clostridiaceae bacterium; assembly: GCA_039809845.1. Lineage (GTDB taxonomy): Bacteria > Bacillota > Clostridia > Clostridiales > Clostridiaceae > JG1575. The sequence continues at coordinate 2,610 of JBDHVQ010000214.1, forward strand.
TATTTCCACATCCTGGGCATAGGTTATAATATTGAATTTATCATTTTCTTCAAGGGATCTTAAAGCTATGAGAAGGGCATTCTTGGCTTCTTCTTCCTTGTTGGCATAGCCTGATAAAGACATGTCCAGAACAAAAGTATAATTCTTCGGTCCTTCTGAGCCTGCTTCAGGAAGTATGGGGAAGAACCTCAGCATAAGGATAGCCTTGTCTTTTTCAGTCTCCATATCGTAATAGCTGTATGCTATACCGTCTCCCTGCCTCGGTTTTTTCTCCTCAATATTGAGAACAAAATCGTGGTCTAAGGACTGTCCCCTTTCCATGGTCACTTTTCTTAAAGTTTCATCCTGTCTTTCAACCTTGATTTTATGTGTGTCGGAAGTAATATTGACTTCTCCGTAGGATTCAACAAGAAGTGAAAGATAGTAGTCAAAATCCTGTTCAGTCTCTTCACCGGATTCTGTAAATGTATATGTAGGGTCTATCATTGACGGTATGACAAGAGTAATGAAGTTGTCATCGTATATCATCTGGTCCATATATGTGAGTTTGATGACCACATTTTCATTGGGCATAACATCGCCCACAGTTATCTGGAAGTTTTCATCCTCATCTGATTCAAGGGCTATAGGATTTACATTTTCTTCCCTTGAGTTTTCTAGTATTGTAAGTACTTCTTCCCTCGATTCAACCTTAGATTCTAGGTTCTTTCCTCCTGCTGATACTGAAAAACCTGTAAGGGTTGCAGTATCGGGTATGGGGAATGTATATGTACACTGTACATCCTCGTCATTTAAATTCCTGTAGTGCTGTGCAATTGTATATTCAATATATTCACCGCATATATTTCCCGATATATGCAGCTTATTGAGCTTTACTGACTTTTCGTTGTCCCTGGCAGTCAGCCCGAATTTCTTCATCTCGTTTTCCTCCGTGGTACGTCAGGTTCTCTTATCCTCTATTATAACCCATGAACCATTTCTTTTGAAAAATATAAACAATTAATTTGGTACTTTTACCTGTC
>JBDHVQ010000215.1:0-3623 GCA_039809845.1 Clostridiaceae bacterium
CTGAATTCTTGTCAGACATGAAACAGACGTGAAACTTTTTTGAGTATATTTCAGGATGGTTTTTTTAAGTACTTTATTTTCTGAAAAGATTCATTATTGTCCTGAAAGTCAGTTCAGGAGCAACTTTGAATGAATACTCAGTTTCGATTCTCTCTGTAAATTTATGTGCATCTTTTCCGAAGGGTCCTATATCGAGGACTTCGAGGTTCAGTTCCTGCATATCCTTTAATGGCAGTGAATATACATAACCATATCCGGGTGTATTTTCCTCAAAGTTTCTGATTGCAGAATCATCTTCTGGAGCTGCGCCGTAGCTTAAATCAGAAATATAGGGGAAGAATTTTTTATAGACAACCTTATAGCCTGTTGCAGTATCATTCACCGCGTCCTTTACAGCATCAAAAAGTCTCTTACCCTTTGGTGTCTTTTCGTTCATTATGATATGGGGGTAGTAGGGAGGTGTGAAATACACAATGATTACTGGGTTCTGGTCTGACCACTGGCTCTGGAGGAATTCAACTATCTTCATTGATTTATCCCTTGGATCCAGATTCTTGTCATCCTTTATTGAGTCTGCGTATTCTTTCACCTTTTTTCTGATGTCAGGTATTTCCTTTTCAACTTCAGAAAGAAGTGTTTCATAACTTAATGCCCTTGGCTTGAATGGGAGTTCCTGGTACGGTCTTTTTGCCATACGGCAGTATTCCTTATATCTTCCGTTCAGTTTTTCAAGGGTTTGTTCAAAACATTCTTCGGCAGCCTTAACCATTTTTTTCATTATTTCATCAGGATTTGATGAATGTGTCGCGTAGTTGAAAAATACATTTGTGGTCTTTGCTACCTGGACTGAATATTCCGGCTTTAAATCCCTGAACTTCAATGATATCGGAGGAAGGGATACTTCTCCGTCTATGCTGTCACAGAATTCGGGATTCAAGTTTATCCTGTCGACAAGGGCTGCAGCCAGCTGATTGGGATCGAGGCCCTTGAAGGATTCACCCACATGGGTTTCCTTCCCTACCACATAGAACGAAGGCATAATTTTACCCACTGTTCCTACATATATATATTTATTTTCATCCCCTTCATATTCACTGGTCATATAATCTGTATCGAGGAGTGCAAGGTAATTGTAATTCCTTTCTTTTTTAAGCTTTACAAGTTCGGGTACGCAGTTCAGCATACCGCTTGAATTTCCTTCCTCATCACATACTGCCAGATAAATCATATTTCCTGGAAGTTCAGATAAGTTTTCGGAGAGATATTCAATTATGGCAATAAGTATGGCATCCCCTGTCTTCATGTCGAAAAGGCCTCTTCCGAAGAGGTAGTCACCGCTTTCTGCATCTTTTTTTACAGCTTCGGGAAGAACCATTGATTTGATTCTTTCTGTGAGTTCATATGGGTCCGTTGCATAATCGATAAGTGCACCGTAGTCTGAAACACCAACTGTATCAGTATGGCCGATTGTAACCACGGTGTCGGAAGACTTTCCGCCTTCCAGAATTGCCATGACACTCTTTCTTCCGAGAACATCATCCTTTACAGCCACAAATTTAAGATTTTCCGGATGTTCCCTGAAGTATTGGAATGAGCTTAAAATCTCATATACCTTTTCAGATACTGCCACTTCACCTTCTGTATCCACTACACTTCTTACTTTAACAAGTTCAACTGCTATTTCTTCAATTCTCTTTGATAAGTCCTTCATTTGCGATCCTCCTGTCTTTGAAAACCATGTATTTCCCGTTTTGTCCCGCTGGGGACTCTTAAGGCACAGGGCATATACCTGTCTCATATATAACCTAATATTAATACAAAAATATGAAAAATTACCCTCCCGTCAGCTTTTTTAACATTATCCGGATTTAAAACTTCATATATGACAACTACACATTTTATACATGAGAGGAATATAAAATAAACACAGGAACAGCCATTTAACATAATACACAAATCATGTACAAATACCCTGTGTTATAATTTTAATATAAGGGATAAGACAGGATTCTTCTTATGGAAATATACCTGTTACTTCAACCTGTATTTTACTGGTCATATAAATAATCACAGATATCAATTCCTCAATTAAAGAGTTATAGCGAAAGTATAAAGTCCTCTGAAAAACGGAAAAACAGAAACACAGAAACGCAGAAAATCAATGTGGAAATAATAGCATTTAAAATATAAAGACAATATCCCGGAGGTAATTTAATGGAAAAGATAAAAAGAGTAGCCATAATGACAGGCGGAGGAGACTGCCCGGGACTTAATGCAGTAATAAGGGCGATAACGAGAAAATCCATAATTGAAAACAACTGGGAAGTAATCGGGATAAAAAACGGATATAACGGCTTATACCACGGTGACTTTGTGGATCTTGACCTCTACAACACTTCAGGAATCCTCCAGCAGGGAGGAACCATCCTCTATTCTTCCAACAAGGACAATCTTTTTAAGTACCAGGTGGAAGAAGACGGTGAAACTGTGATAAAGGACGTATCCTCTGTTGGGGTGGACAACCTTAAAAAAGCCGGTGTGGATGCGGTATTTATTATAGGCGGGGACGGTACGCTCACTTCAGCGAGGGATTTTTCAAGGCTTGGGGTTAAGGTTATTGCAATACCGAAAACCATCGACAATGATTTAGCTTCTACTGATATGACATTCGGATTTTCAACTGCCGTGGATGTGGCAACTGAAGCCCTCGACAGGCTGCACACGACAGCTTCATCACATCACAGGATAATGGTTCTTGAAACCATGGGAAGATATGCGGGATGGATTGCCCTCTATGCCGGAATTGCAGGAGGAGCAGATGCCATTCTTATACCGGAAATCCCCTATAATATCGACTACATTGCACAGAAAATAAATTCCAGAAAGGAACTTGGCAAGGATTTTTCAGTGATAGTAGTAGCGGAAGGTGCAAAACCTGCCGGTGGAGAAATGGTGGTACAGTCAGTTGTGAGTGATTCACCGGACCCTTTAAGACTTGGTGGAATAGGCGTCAAGGTTGCTGCTGATTTAAGTGCCATATGCGGCAATGAGTCAAGGGCTACCATCCTCGGGCATCTCCAGAGGGGAGGATCTCCCTCTTCTTCAGACAGAATACTTTCCACAAGGTATGGAATTGCAGCTGTTGAACTCTGCGAAAAAGGACTTTTCGGCAATATGGTTACTTTAAAAGGAATTCATATGGGCTACGATTCCCTTGAAAATGTAATCGGACAGGTGACGAAAAATGTGGAACCTGACGGTGATATGGTAAGGGCTGCAAAGTCCGTGGGCATTGTGTTCGGAGACGAACCTTCGGATGTCTATAAGAATGCCAGGAGACAAACCATCTGATTTAACAGATTATTTTCATCCTATGTTAATTAAAATGTGATACCATAACCCATGATAAAAAGAAAAAGAAACAGGAGAGAAACAATGAACCGTAAGATAGCAGTGGTTATAAGTGTTCTCCTTTCATCTTCACTTCTTGCATCCTGTGCACAGAAGCAGAGAACACTGGAAGAAACCAAACCGAAAGTAACAATAAATGCAGTGACAAATGCAGCAAGACCGAACAGCTCATCAAATACAGCCCTCAAATCCACCAATACAAACACAACAGC
>JBDHVQ010000216.1:0-3617 GCA_039809845.1 Clostridiaceae bacterium
TGAACCGAACATTATCATATCGTATGTGATATTACTTTCCATGTTTTTAAGTTTTTTCATGTTGTCTTCTGTTTCAGCCATTATCCTTAAAGCTTCTTCCTTTCCAATTTCCTTTCCTTCAGCATCGGGGATAACAATCCCCGGCACCCCCGGCTGAGGGACGGGTACTGATGAGGGTATGGAAGAAGGATTAGAATCGGGTACTGAAGACGAAGCCACTGCAGTAAGGGGATTGATTAATAATACGGACAGAAGTCCTGATGCCATAATTTTATGCATATGTTTTTTCATAGTTGTTTTCTCCCTGTAAAAAAGATTCAGAGTCCATTTTAACTTTACTCTGTTAAGTATCCTTTAAGCTTATGAATATGGTGAAGAGCATGAAAAACAAAACAACATGAAAATAATGATACTACTGACGATAAAGTAAATTATTATGATGAGTGAATCAGGAAAAAAAACAGATAAACTGTGCAAAAATATAAAAGAACCGCCATATTACAATGGAAGTTCTTTTATATTTTTGAAGCGGAAAGGTTATTTTCCGGTTTCGGTAACTGCATTTTTAAGGTTGATCATTTCAAGGGCACCCATTGCCACATCACAGCCCTTGTTGCCTGCCTTGGTACCAGCCCTTTCAACCGCCTGTTCAATGGTTTCAGTTGTCAGAACCCCGAACATGACAGGTATTGAAGAATCGAGGGAAACCTTTGCTATTCCCTTTGTAACTTCACTGCATACGTAGTCGTAATGGCTGGTAGCTCCCCTTATTACACATCCAAGTGCAAGGACTGCATCATATTTTCCTGAATTTATCATCCACTGTGCTCCAAGGGGAATTTCAAAAGCACCCGGTACCCACATTACATCTATATTTTCTCCCTGTACACCGTGTCTTGTAAGTGTATCCTCTGCACCCGACAAAAGCCTCGATACTATAAAGTCATTGAATCTTGATGCAACTATCCCTATCTTTTTGTCCACACCGCAGTAATTTCCGTTAAGAATATTCATTTTTTCTCCTTTTATACAATAATTATTTTTCTAAATATTTACTCTGCATCTTATGAATTTTATTTTTTCTTATTTACTGAACCTGCCATAATTGCTTTCAGTGAAGCAGTGAATCAGTGAAACAATACTGGATCAATATTTAATCAACGAAGTAATCTAAACACTTAAGAGAAGGTGACCCATCCTTTCCTTCTTGGTTTGTAAATAGAACCTGTCATCGCATGTACATACCGTATCTATCGGCACCCTTTCAGTTATTCTCATTCCATATTCACTAAGGGAATAAATCTTATCCGGATTATTGGTCATAAGTCTTATTGACTTTACACCAAGATCCCTTAAAATTCCCGCTCCTATGTAATATTCCCTTTCATCCCCTGCAAAGCCGAGGTGCAGATTTGCATCAAGGGTATCCATACCTTCATCCTGAAGTTTATATGCTTTGAGTTTATTCAGAAGTCCTATGCCCCTGCCTTCCTGTCTTAAATAAAGTATTATTCCTCTTCCTTCTTCCTCCACCATGTCCATTGCCCTTGCAAGCTGGTCTCCGCAGTCGCACCTTAAAGACATGAAGGTCTCGCCTGTCAGACATTCTGAATGTACTCTCACCAGTATATTTTCACCGTCACCGATATTTCCTTTGATGAGGGCAACGTGTTCTTCGCCGGTGATAACGTTTCTGTATCCCGCTGCTGTAAAGGTGCCGTGCTTTGTGGGCATCTTTGTTTCAACTACTTTTTCTGCGGTTCTTTCATTGATTTTCCTGTATTTTTTAAGGTCGTTTATGGTAAACATCTTTATTCCGAATTCTTCCGACAGTTCTTCAAGATCGGACTGTCTCATCATGAATCCGTCATCCTTCATTATTTCACAGCACAGTCCGCATTCCTTCAATCCGGAAAGCCTCATAAAATCAACTGTGGCTTCAGTGTGCCCGTCTCTTTCCAGAACTCCGTGTTTTCTGGAAATAAGAGGAAACATGTGACCCGGCCTTCTGAAATCCTCTGCCCTGGATCCTTCCTCCACAAGTTTCCTTGCAGTAAGTCCCCTCTCATAGGCAGATATCCCTGTGGTTGTATCCACATGGTCTATGGATACTGTGAAGGCTGTACAGTGATTGTCTGTATTTTCAGTAACCATCTGAGGAAGTGAGAACTTTCTTCCCATCTCTTCACTCATGGGCATACAGATAAGTCCCTTTCCGTATTTAGCCATGAAATTGACATTTTCAGTGGTGGCAAATTCGGCCGCACAGATTAAATCCCCTTCATTTTCCCTGTCTTCGTTGTCGGTTACAATTATCATTTTTCCGTTTTTCAGTTCTTCAAAAGCTTCTTCAATGGGTGAAAACATGTTTTTTCTCCTTATCATCATCAAGTCATTATTTTTTTTATTTGGGTGTTAAATTCATTTGGATTATCAGATATTTTTGGTTTTCATCTTACCTAGATTTTCAGCTTACCCAGATTTTCAGCTTACCCAGATTTTCAGCTTACCCAGATTTTCAGCTTATCTGGGCTTTTAGTATATTTTTGCTTCAGTGATTTTTAATTTTTTTTCATGACAACTGATTTTTGGGGATCCAGTCTGATTCAGTATTAATGTTCATCAGTCTTAATATAATCATTCTTTACATGAAATTATCTGATTGGACGTGATTTCAGATGATTAAATAAATCCATTCTCCATCAGAGTATTCATCGAAATACCTCTGTTCTGTTTTTCTGTTTTTACCGGTATAACTGTCTTTTTCAGCAGCATTTTAAGAAGCATGTCACTTTCGAGATTTACACTGTCTCCCGGCTTTTTAAGGGAAAGGTCCGTGGATTTAAATGTATGGGGTATTACTGCAACTGAAAATCCTTCATTGTCAACATCAAATGCCGTAAGACTTATTCCGTTGACTGTCACAGAGCCCTTCTCTGAAATATTGCCTGTAAACTCCCTGTATACAGTGAATCTTACAAGGTAGGAATCCCCTTCTTTTTTTATGGATCTTATTTTTCCCGTTGAATCCACATGTCCTGATACTATATGTCCCCCGAGTCTGTCTCCCAGTGAAAGTGCCCTTTCAAGGTTTACCACCGTTCCTGGTTTCACTGCGGAAAAGATGGTCTTTTTAAGGGTTTCCTGGGATATATCCGCTGAAAATGAGGACGAGGAAAAACTTATTACTGTAAGGCATACACCGCTGACACAGATTGAGTCACCTTTTTTAACTTCTTTAAGTACTCTTGATGCTGCAATATCTATTCTTGCCCCCGAGGATCCCCTGACGATACTCTTTATCCTTCCGGTTTCTTCAATCAATCCTGTAAACATCAGGTTTTCTCCTTTCCTTCTTTATGGTTTATAACCTTATATAGTGTCCTTAAATCACTGCCATGCATCTCAGTTTCAATAAGTTTTAATTTAAGAGATTCTGAAAGATCAGGAAATCCACTGCCTGTCACAGGTCTTCGTGAATTTTTCCCGCCGAGTATTTTCGGAGCCGTATATACTTCATATTCACTGACCATGCCTTTTCTGAGGAGGCTGAAGGAAAGTTCTCCTCCACATTCTGTATAGATGCTGTTTATTTTTTCTTTCCCCAATATCTCCAT
>JBDHVQ010000217.1:0-3593 GCA_039809845.1 Clostridiaceae bacterium
ACTTACTTACTTACTTACTTACTTACTTACTTACTTACTTACTTACTTACTTACTTACTTACTTACTTACTTACTTATTTAATTAATTAATTAATTATGTACTGCTTAATGACTTTCTTCTTTTTAATATTTCCAGATTCACTAAAATACATTTGGAGTCTGAGGAAGTTCCGGTTTTTCCTTCTTTCCGCATTCGACCATGTATTTCTTCATTATTCTGACTGCCATGTCCTTGTCTATTTCTGCGAGAAGTCCCATAGCTGAGAGTATATAGGTCTTATCCACAAAATATGTGGGATGCATGGGTTTGAGTGAATTCATGTCATCCATGCTGAATGTTCCGGCTTCAAGTATTTCACCCGGGTTTTCTGAATGTATAATTACACCGCCGGTTCCGATTAAGTTTTCAGTCTCCATGAGGTCTTTTCCGAACTGTGAGTACATGACTCCCATCGGTGTATATGTCGCTTCAACCCAGCCAACATGTCTTTTCATGGAATGGTCTGTTGCAACTTTTGCCATCGCAGTGTCAAAATCCTTTTCGTCTTCAGTTTCGGGAACCATCATTATATTGATGCTCCTTCTCCTCGCTTCAGACTCAACATCTTGTTCCTTGTTTTTAAGGAATTTCTTTATTTCCCTGGTGTTTGATGCTTCAAAGAGTGAGAGCGCTGAGTATCTCATTCCAAGATCGCCTTCAACTGTCCTTTTTGCAAAGGGTTCTTCAAGACCTCTTAGCATCACACCGCTCTTTGTCGGTTCTCCTTTTGCTATGGAGTGGATATCCGTTGTTGCACCGCCGATATCCACTACTATGAGATCACCGATTCCCTCTTCCTTGTCAGAACCTGTGGAGAGAGCTTCCGCAGCTTTTAAAACTGCCTGTGGTGTCGGCATGAGTATTCCTGAAATAAAACTTTCAGCTTCCCCCATACCCTTGGCTTCTATTATTCTCGACATGAATACGTGTCTAATGGCTTCCCTTGCAGGTTCAACCTGAAGTGTATTGAGCCTTGGCATTACATTGTCCGCCACATAATATTCGACACCGCTTTCATCGAATATTTTTCTTATTTCATCCCTTGCAGATTTGTTCCCCGCAACTATCACAGGTTTTCTTATGTCAGATTCCGCAAGCATTTTTGCATTGAATATGATGGTATCGCTGTTTCCGCCGTCTGTTCCTCCGGCAAGGAGAATTATGTCGGGCTGCTGGTTCTTGATTTCCTGTATTTCATCAGAGGAGAGATTGTAGCTGAAGGTGGAAAGGACCCTTGCCCCGGCACCTAAAGCAGCTCTTTTGGCAGCTTCTGCTGTAAGGTCCGGTACAAGGCCTATGGCAATCATCTTAAGGCCACCCGCCGCAGAAGAACAGGCAAGCTTTCTTATTATAACCGCCTGCCTGCCAATCTTTTCTTCAATTCCCGCCATGGCTTCATTAAAGCCATCCATTATATTGGTCTCCACGGTCGTTATAGCCTTGGATGCGGCGGTTATCTCTTCCTTCTCAATGTCCACAGCAGTTACCTTGGTATAGGTAGACCCGAAGTCTATGAGAAGATAGTATTCCATTTACGCTATGACCTCTTTTTTTGGTTCATTCATCTTAAGGTCTTCCCTTAAGTCTTCTATATCCTGTTCAACGGGAGTTCCGGGTTTATAAACCCTGTCAAATCCCATCGCCTTGAATCTCTTGTGTACTTCTTCCCAGTCCTGCTTACCTACAACTATGTTTCCGCCTACATAGAGGAGAATATCCTTAAGACCTGCTTCGTTACACTTGTCCCTCATACCCCTGCAGTCAATTTCCCCGTGACCGTAGAGTGAAGATACTACAATGGCATCAGCATCGGTTTCCACCGCTGCATTGATGAAGTCTTCCTGGGAGGATAAAACCCCTACATTGATAACTTCAAATCCAGCCTCAGTAAAGGTAAACTCAATTATCTTGTTACCGACAGCATGACAGTCTGCACCTATAACCCCAATCACTATCTTCTTTTTATCCATTCTCTTTCTTCCTTCCTCCATAATCCGGCAGGTATGTATATTTTAATATTCTTAAAATCATTCTCAGAATTGCGGTATCCGGCCTTCCGGCCTTAAATTTCTATACTATATTAAGTTCAAGGAGCTTTGACTGAAGTGTCTTTAATGACCCATCATCGAGATTGTAGTCGAGTCTTAATATCTTATTCTCATCGGCCAGTTCAGCGCAGTCGCTGAAACGTCCCGGCGACACGAGAATCATGTCCTTGTCCCTTATGACATCTTTAAGTTCTTCCCTGTCCTGGGTATGGGTAAATTCCATATCGAGGTCAGAAAGTCCTGCGGCGGTAAGTGAATCCCGGACCTTCCCGGAGAATTCCTCGCTGATGCAGACAAATGCATATCTTGTATCCTTTGGCAGTCTTGCTATTTTTACTATGGTCGCAAGGTCCGGGTTTATTGCTACCCCCAGAACATCCTTTCCGAATTCCCTCGTATATTCAATAACCTCAGGAACATGGTTGAAAGTGGATACTATTACCCTTGCATTGTATAAAATAAGTTTTGTTTCATCGTTCATCTCGATAAGATCTGAAATTGTAAGCGGCACACATTCCATATTGGTACCAAGTGAGAGCTGGTTTGCAAAGAAACTTGCCTGCTCTGTGTTGCATTCAACATATACCGCCTTCGATGATCTCATCATCTTTACCTTTTCACCGACCCTGTCTTCCACGAGCTTTAAAAAATCCTTTGGTTCAAGCCCGGTTTCAATGGCTTCCTCAAGACCCATATCCACAAACCTCACAATTCTTTCCTTAAGGTCATTGGACAGGGATATTCCCGATTCTTCAGCCACAAAAGTCCCCTTTCCCTGGTGGGATATCAAAAGCCCTTCCTTTTCAAGGTCCTTGTATGCAGTTGAAACGGTATTTCTCGAAAGTCCCAGGGATTCTGAAAGTTCCCTTTCAGTGGGCATCCTGAATCCAGTATAAAGTTCACCGGAGCGGATTTTTTCCGTTATCAGCGTTTTCACCTGCTTATAAAGAGGGACACCGCTGTTTCTGTTAATTTTAAGTTCCATAAACTCAACTCCGTTTTCATCTTTATTATACATACCAAAAAATAAAATACAAATGTTTTTTCAGTCCAATAAGAGCCATTTAACCATGAAAACGGTGTTTAGTCCATATTTTTTTAATCCATTAAGTGCCATTTAGAATGGAGTTGAATAAGTTGTCACTTAAAAATTCAGATTTATGCAGTAAAACTTATTTTATTCAATATAAACACTGTTAAATGAATTTTAAGAAATCTAAAATTACAATATTCCAAGTTGTGCGATTTTCACAAACAATTCTATAACTACTCTTTAACAAATTGTTAACATTTATGATTAAAAGTCTCTCAGAACATCTTCAGTGAAAGTAAATATCTCAAAAAATCGAACAGCGGATAAGACCACCCGCCTGACTGTGGCCTTACCCTCTGTTCATTGAAATTGGTTTTTTTAAATATCCTTTTGATTTCTCATGATCTTTCTGGCTCTTCTGACTTCTGATCTTTCTGTTCTTTCCTGTTCTTTGCTGTTCTCTTCTGGTTTT
>JBDHVQ010000218.1:0-3590 GCA_039809845.1 Clostridiaceae bacterium
TCTCTGCACTGATACTGTATCGTAACATAATCCGCTCTTCCTTTAATCCTTTATAACTTCACTCTTCTGTAAAAAATCTTTTTTACAGCTTCAGCTGTAATTATGTATAGAAGGACAATGAGGAGAAGTACTGCAACGAGAACCGGTTCAGGCTTTATAAATCCCAGAAGTGTCCCAAGGGGAGTATATGGGAGAAGTATAACCGCAAAACATGCAACTGCAATTCCTATTGTCAGTCCCCTTGAAGGTCTTGACTGCAGGATGCTCCTTGAAGTTCTCATGACAAGAACTACAAGTGTCGCAGAAATTACTGATTCAGTAAACCACCCAGTCTGGAAAAGTTCTTTTCCTGCTCCGAAGATTTTTAAAAGTACGAAGAATGTCATAAAGTCAAAAACAGAACTTAAAAGTCCGAATACCACCATGAATTTCTTGATAAAGGAAATATTCATTTTACGTGGTTTATCGAGCATGCAGGAATCCACAGAGTCTCCTGCAAGCTGCATCTGTGGTATATCGGTCATAAGGTTTGTAAGAAGCACCTGGCTTGGTTCAAGGGGGAGAAATGGAAGAAAAAGCGAGGCTCCTGCCATGGAAAACATATTTCCGAAGTTTGCACTTACTGCAAGGAAAATATATTTCATTGTATTGGAGAATGTCCTTCTGCCTTCCTTTATACCGTCTGCAAGAATTTCAAGATTCTGTTCGAGAAGTACAATTGCGGCAGCTCCCTTTGCCACATCAGATCCGTTGTTTACTGAAATTCCCACATCGGCTGCATGTATTGCCGCAGCATCATTTATTCCGTCGCCCATATAGCCCACAACGTTGTTCATTTTCTTAAGTGCAAGTATTATTCTCTCTTTCTGGTTCGGTTCAGTCTCTGCAAATATGGAAACATCGCATACCTTCTTCATAAGGGCTGCTTCACTCATCTTTTCCATATCAGTTCCTGTAATTATTTCCTTCCCCGGCAGCATCAGTTCCTTTGCGATACTCTGGGCTACAATTCTGTTATCCCCTGTTAGGATTTTAAGTTCCACCCCGAGTGAATCCATTTCCCTCACAGCTTCCCCTATTCTGTCTTTAAGAGGATCCATAAAGGTTACAAATCCTGCAAAATTCATCCTGTCGTCTTTTTCTTCTTCCCCTTCATCTGCATATTTCCACGCAACACCCAGGGCACGCAATCCCTCGTCGCCGAGACTTCTGTAAATTTCTGAGATTTTATCCTCTTCATCATCGGAAAGAGATTTTATCCCGTTCAGATCACCCAGGTTTATTGATTCTCCAACGATATTGGTAAATGCTCCCTTGGAAATAAGAATATCCTTTCCTCCAAAGGGAGTTTCATTTCCCGTGGAAAGAATAATTCCAAGCCTTTTGTCCACAAAGTTATAAGGTATTTCCCCTATCTTCTTGTAACCTGAAAAATCAAATCCTTCACCTGATTCTTTTTCCACCGCTGAATCTATAGGGTTTTTATATCCTGTCTGGAAGTGTGAATTGAGCTGGGTAAGAAGACGTACAAAGGAGCTGTCATTTCCGTATGAATCAACTGCACTTTTGAATATAACTTCTCCGGTAGTTACAGTCCCTGTCTTGTCAGAACACAGGATATTCATGGAACCTAAGTTTTCGATGGAAGATAGCTTTTTTACAATTACCTTTTTCTCAGCCATGTTTCTGGCTCCCCTTGAAAGGTTGACACTTATTATAGCGGGAAGCAGCTGAGGGGTAAGCCCCACTGAAAGTGCAAGTGAAAAGAGGAAAGAATCCATGACCGGTCTTTTAAGAAGAATATTCAGAAAGAAAATTATGATGACCATTGTAAAGGTAATCCTCATAAGAAGATAGCCAAAATCCCTTATTCCCTTTTCAAATTCAGTGAGATTCTGTTTTCTGCTGATATGGTCATATATCTTTCCGAATTCTGTATCCCTCGCAGTTTTTAAAATTAGGGCAGTTCCTGTACCTGAAACCACGTGGGTTCCCATATAGAGTGAATTGGTTCTTTTGGAAAGGACGGTGTCTTCGTTCACTGCCCCTCCTGACTTTTCTTCAGGATATGTCTCACCTGTAAGAGAAGATTCATCAGCTGAAAGGGATCTGGATGATAAAAGAACAGCATCCCCGGGTACGATGTCCCCCGCAGAAAGAGTTACTATATCCCCCGGTACTACATCCTCCATATCAACCGTGGCAGCTTTTCCGTCTCTTATAACATCAGCCTTTGTCCTTACAACTTCAAGGAGCTGGCTGACCGTCCTGTCCGATGAATATTCCTGGAAGAAACTTAAGATTCCGCTGATGAGTATGATTGCAAGGATCATTACAGCATCTGTGGTATCACCTGCGACGAAGGATATTATGGTGGCTCCAATAAGTATGAGGTTGATAGGGCCCTTGAACTGACTTAAAAAAATTAAGATTGCACTGTTTTTCCCGGTACTTTCCATCCTGTTCGGACCGTACTCTGTAAGCCTTCTGTCTGCTTCCTCTTCAGACAGTCCATTATCCATGCTGCTCCCCATTATGGATATAAGTTCCTCAGGTGAATGGGACCAGTATTTTTCGGGAATGACAGGACCTCTTCCCATATTGATTTCTTTTTCCACAGACAAACCCCCTTTGAAGTCATTGTTTTTATGTAATTATGCTGGATGCAATAAAACTGAATAAGGAACTTCTCTGCTGTTCCCATATACAATTTAACCACCATCCTGTTAATTTTTTCCGAACAGGAAGAGAATAATACTGAATCTTTCTTTCCTCATCTTTACGCATACAGAAAAATAAGCCAGAACGGGCAGCCCTTTTTTAAGGATCTATTCCTTAAAAATGGCTGCCCGGAAATTATATCCGATATCATTTCTATTTTTCTGATGGATCTTCCACATTAACAATAAACATCGGAATACCTTCATTTTCTATAATCACAAGATAGGGCCTGTCGAAAGTAAGTTCAATGGGGTTCTCATTCTGTACAGGAGCTGCAGTGGGCATCATATCTATGGACGTCACTGATGAACCCTTGATTTCTTCTTTTCCTATTTCAATTTTCGATGTCTGTCTTACTGAGGAAACCATGAGGTTTTCGGCAATTCCTGAAAAATCAGCACCACCGCTGAAGATATCCTCATATCCCATTTTCTTCATGGCCGTATCAATACCGAGGTCTTTGGTTTCTATGGATATTTCAGGCATTGTAATATCCATGTTTTTCTTCTCTCCCTCAATACCCCCGATATTTCTGATACTCTCTAAATCCTCAGGCTGTATTCCCTTGTGGGGTAAGATAAAGTATACAGTACCTGCACCTTTAAGCTCTTCACTGTATCCTTCAAATCCGTCGCCTTTAAAGTAATTACCCTTATAATCCTTTTTACCCATGGTTTTTGTCTTTACAGTCTTACCTTCAGAAGTCACAAAATCCATTTCGGGCATTTCTTCAAATGCCTTTTCCCATCTCCCCTTTAAATTAAGGACATTGAGGATTACCAGTGATGAATCCCTGGTAAAAGAAGGTGAGAATTTAAGCATTCCTCCTGTATTGTTACTTATCCATTCTTCGAAGAATTTTCTCGTCC
>JBDHVQ010000219.1:0-3584 GCA_039809845.1 Clostridiaceae bacterium
TTTACACCATTGTCCTCAAGGTATTTAATTCCCCTTCCCGAAACCATAGGATTAGGGTCTTCCGACGCATAAATGACTTGACTTATTCCTGCACTGATCAGGGCTTCACAGCAGGGAGGCTGTTTACCCCTGTGGGAACAAGGTTCAAGTGTAACGTAGGCGGTTGCTCCTTTTAAGGATTCGCTGCAGTTTCTGATGGCTTCAGCTTCAGCATGCAGATCCCCATATTGTCTGTGATATCCCCTGGATATTATTTTTCCGTTTTTAACAATCACACATCCTACCATCGGATTGGGCGATGTCCTTCCCCTGCCAATTTCTGCAAGTTCCAGTGCCATTTCCATATAACCCTCATGGACATTCAGGTTACTGTCATTAATCTTCTTACTTTTTATCACATCAATTACTCCAGTCACTCCGTATTGAAATCGGGCAGGTAATCTTCCGCTTTTTTAAAATCAAAAAACCCCGGCAGAAAGCCAGGGCAGATGAATTAATAAAGCCCCGGCAAAAAATGCCAGGGCAAAATAAATCACTGAAAAAGAAGAATACAATAAGCTTCTTCATTCACTTCTTTCATCCAGACTTTACTGTCGGTATTGGAATTTAACCAATTCAGCTTTCGCTCGCGGACTTTACCGCCGGTCGGGAATTACACCCTGCCCTGAAGTTATTTAATTACATTCACATGATAACATGTGAAATCAGATCTGAAAACCTTTTTAGAAATTTTTTCATTCTTTTTCTGAAACCCATTAAATGAAAGTCCACTATTAAGACCTCCCATTTTAATAATGTTTTTTCATGGTAATAATGGTTTATCCTGAAAAATTAGGCTGTAATCTTATTCATAACGATATGGAAACTCCAGAAACAGTTTAAAAAAAGGGAAGATTGCCTTCCCCCGAAATTAAACATGTTTGAATATTCTATTCTTTCTTCACTATTCTATCTTACATAGTATTTTATTTAGTTATCACTCTTTCTTAATATGAATTACTTTCTCTTTCTTCCGAGAAGTACACCTGCAAGGGCTGTAAGAGCACCAAATATCACAGTTGCTCCCGCAGCTTCTGCGCCTGTTTCAGGAAGTGCTTCCTTTTTCTTTTCTTCCTTTTTATCCTCTTTTTGTCTTCTGCCTTTGTCATTGCAGGTGTCAGAGGTGTTGCAGGGATGGAAGTATTTTCTTTTTTGTCTGCCGGTTTAAGTGGAAGTGCAGGAATTACATCTTTTTCGGGCTTTGAAGTACCGTTTGTCACAGCAGGCTGTTACTCAGTCCATGGAACTGATTTTATATTGTCCTTTGGAACTGAAGGTTCGAGAGGTGTAAGTGGTGTGCCTTCCCTGAAGTCTTTTATTGCAGCCAGAAGTCTTGCCGTTGTTTCTTTTATTCTTTCAGTGGTTTCCTGATCAAGGTGTGCATTCGTGGCTTCAGCAAACTGTCTTAAATCATTTGTCCTGTCTCCTAAAAGTTCTGTATATGCAGCCAGGGCTTTTCTGAATGCCTCAACAGCTTCCCTTCTTTCAGTTTTATCCTTGTAGGCAGCAGCTGCTTCATTAAAGTCTGATATCATCTGTTTTATTTCATCCATTGTGTAGGCTTTGCCGTCAGTTGCCACCATATCGCAGGCCTTGTCTGAAAGTTCATTTACATTTTCCTTGACTTCCAGGTAGTAATTGTCGAGAGCTTTGTCGAGTTCCTTTATAAGGTCTCTCTTTGCCTGCATTGCATCCCTTAATTCTTTTAAAGAAGCCTTGACCTTGATATCCTCAGCAGTGCTGTTTTTACCCATGGATGCAACTATATCATATGCCCTGTCACTCATTTCATTGACGTTGTCGGGAGTTGATTTATAGTATTCATCAAGGACTATGTCGAGTTCCTTTATAAGCTGTTCCCTGTCTGTCATGGCATCAATAAGTGCTTCACCGGCTTTCCTTATTTCATCATTGATATATTTTTTCCCGTCTGTTGCCACTATGTCGTAGGCTTTGTCAGAAAGTCCGTTTACGTTGTCAGGCAGGAACCTGTAGTATTTGTCGAGTATCCTGCCAAGTTCAGCCACGAGATCCTTCTTTTCCTGCATTGCCTTTTTAAGATCTGATGTTGCCTTTTTAATTTCTTCCTTTGTAAAGTTCTCACCATTGGAAGCTACAATCTGATAAGCTCTTTCAGATAAGTCATTTACATTGTCAGGAGTCGATAAGTAGTAATCTTCGAGTGTTTTTTCAAGTTCCTCAAGAAGTTCAGCCTTTTCATCATACGGATTTACTGCATTCTTAACTTCTTCCAGAGTCTTTTCGATATCAGATTTCGCATATTTCTTTCCTTCAGTTGCAACCATATCGTATGCTTTTTCTGAAAGAGGAGTTATGTTATCTTTGATCCTCACATAGTAATCTTTGAGGGCTTCATCAAGGGCCTTAATAAGGTCCTTTTTGAACTGCATCTCATCCCTTAATGCTTTGATTGAAGATTTGATTTCTTCTATTGAAGATTTTTTCCCTTCAGATGAAATAATTTCAGCTGCCTTTTTTGTCATATCATTGACATTGTCAGGTTCAGAATTCTCATATTCTCCTTTTACTCTTCCAAGTTCCTTAACGAGCTGTTCCCTGTCATTCATGGCATTAATAAGATTTTCAGTTGTCATCTTAATTTCATCAGCAGTATATGCTTTTCCGCCCGTTGCCACCATGTCGTAGGCTTTTTCAGTGAGCTCATTTATATTGTCAGGACCAGAAAGGTAGTAGTCATTCAGGATCCTGTCAAGTTCAGCGATAAGATTCTTCTTGTCCTTCATTGCTTTTTCAAGCATCCTCAGTGATTCTCTTATTTCTCCGACAGAATATCCTTCACCGTTTTTTGCAACCATATCAGTTGCTTTCTCTGACATTTCATTCTTATTATCCGGTGTTGAATCCTTGTACATTACGAGTTTTTCATTTAGATTCTTAATCAGAGCTTTGACATATTCTCCACTGAGAATATTTTCAAGAGCTTCCTGAACTTCCTTGGTTTCAGCAAGTGATAAGCCATCAGTTTTTCCCTTGGAAATAGCTTCTCCTTTAGTAATCACATCAGGATCAAGAACTCCGTCAAACTCAGTTTCAATTTTATATTGCGGATCAAGTGATTCAAGCTGACTCATAAGATTTCTTATTTCAGGAATAAGAGCATATTTTGTCAAATTTTCAACTTTTTCAGTAAGTTCTTTAATTTCTTCCGGAGTTTTATCCTTTCCTTCATCCAGGATTACATCAAATGCAGTCTTACTGGTTTCATTATCATTATCGCTTGAAACTGAAAGAAATTCATTGTATGCATTTTCCAGGTTTTTCACTGCTATTTTTCTCTTAAGTGACTCTATATTTTGCTACAACTTCCTTGCCTGTATCTCTTTTTTTGCGTCCATCGAGAATTTCATGGATTCTAAGTATAAATTCCTCATCCTTTTCACTTTCTTCATTATCAAGAAGACCCTTATATTCATTTAGAAGATTCTGAACTTCATCGTACATTTTGTCGGAAGTTTTTTCTTCAATTGCCATATCTACGATTTTCCTCATCTTATCAATCATAG
>JBDHVQ010000220.1:0-3571 GCA_039809845.1 Clostridiaceae bacterium
AATTAGAACCTCTGAAACCATTGGAACATAATGGATACAGAGGTTTTTTCTCTAAAATACTGCAAAAGTCAAGATACAAAAAGTGATTGAACCTTTTTATCCCTAAAATATTTATACAGATGATAGAGGAAAAAGAGGATTTTTCAGTTGCCGCTGGAATAATCCTGGCTGTTACAGCCGCATTGTTCATCTTTTACAATATCAATAATTATTTTAAGAGGACTTCTGAAATTGAAGAGCAGAGGACTGTAAGTGAGTTTGAAATAATGATCACAGAAAAACTCATGAATCTTGAATATCATTTTCTTGAGGATGCAAAATATTTAGATCTCAAGGAAAAGGCTCTGACAGGAATTAAAAGTTTTAATATATGCAGGAAAATCCTGCTCAATATTTCGGAAATCTTTGAAAAACTCCTCATTGTTTCAGGAATACTGGGTCTTATCCTGGCCTTCAGTCTGACTCTTTTCCTGATGCTTTTAGCTGCAGAAGTAATTCTCGTCTTTATTATCTGGAAAAATCAGAAAAAGAGCAGGTTCGAATATGAAAGCCTGATGCCGCTGACACGGAAATACAACTATTTTTTCAGATCTGTTTGTCTTTTAGAATCACAGAAGGACGTAAGACTTTACAATATGGCAGAACTTCTGGAGAATAACTTTTTAAACTTCAATAAGATGCTCACCGACAGATCTAAAAAAATCAATGAACTAGAAGCCTCTTCCAATATTTTTTCTGCTTTTACAACCTATATATCAAACGCAGTGGTTATTGTTTATGCCGCTTTAAGAATTGTGGGTACAGATTATGGGCTAGTAATAGGAAAGTGATTTTGCACTTCTTCTCAGTCTTTCCGGCAACTTTACCCTCAATATCAAAACCCTCATAGTACAGAGTATAGATTTAATCAATAACATAAGTTATTTATTCCCTTTGAAGAAGTCATGTAACTTAAAGAGATGAACGACAAACCTGATTCAGTAAGGTTTTCGGGGGAATTTGAAAATCTCGAATTTAAAGACGTATCATTCAGATATCCCGGTACAGAAGAATACATACTGAAAAATATCAGTTTCAAAATAAACCGGGGTGAAAAAATTTCCCTTGTGGGTTTAAATGGCGCGGGAAAACCACGCTTATAAAACTCATCTGCAGATTTTTCGAACCGACATCAGGTGCAATACTCCTTAACGGCAGGAATATTGGTATTTACGAAGAAACTTCATTTATGGATGGTATTTCATGTGTGTTCCAGGATTTTAAACTCTTTAAAATGTCTCTTATGGATAATATTTCAGTAAATAAAGAAGCGGACAGTAAAAATCATAAGATAATCGACGGCCTTTTAAAAAAGGTAAATTTTGAAAGAGATTTTAAAAACCTTCCTTATGGACTGGAATCTGTCATAGGAAAAGACTACAGCGAAAAAGGAATTGAACTCTCAGAGGGACAACTGCAGAAGCTTTCCCTTGTAAGAGCTCTTTATAAAGACTCTGGATTAATTATCATGGATGAACCTACAAGTGCACTGGACCCGATTTCTGAAGTTCAGATCTACGAAAATTTCAATGAAATGGCCAAGGACAAAACTGCTATATACATATCCCACAGAATGAGTTCATCAAAATTCAGCGATAAAATCCTTGTTCTTAACAGGGGAGAAGTAGAACACTTTGACACCCATTACAATCTTATGAAAATGAAGGACAGTCCGTACTATAAATTATTACCGCACAGTCAGATAATTACGCAGCAAATGAACCTTGTCATCCTTCCTGAAGCAGAATTACTCTTGAAGGACAATATTACCTGAAGGACAATATTTTGTGAATCTCAATTTAGTGTTCTAACTTTATCTTAAGATATTACAAAATATCAGAATATCCATGTGGATGCCTGATTTTACCGGATAAATACATTAATGTGGATATTAACAGACATCTGATTTGTTTTAAAAAAGGTATATGCCTTGAATGTTTTGTCTGATTCAGTTCTGACATTGAAAATTTAAGGCTTATGTTTTTTGGGATTCCGATGTAACCGAAGACATCATTGCCCAATCTACATTGTTAAAAGAAGACCACTTCATAAATATTGTGTTTTAAGCTATAATTATCAATGTAATCAAAACGGTTTCTTTGCCGTTATTATAATATATTCATAAGGAAATTTATATCATGAGACTTAAGAGAACATTCACTTCTCTGGCCCTCGGCATGGCTCTTGCAGTGTCTGTTGTTGCTCCGGTAACAGCATAAGCAGTGTCCAATGCATCCATTTCATCCACGACAACCAACTCATCTTCAAACGCATCAGATGCATCCAAGATGGTCGACAAACCACTCGAAGTAGTGGAAACATCAAACTACACTGCCAAGAGAAATACCGGTGCACTGAAGACATTCAACCCGCACAGGATGACCATGGACACTGAATATGAAATGGCATTCTACACAGGCGGAGCACTTTACATAACTGCAGGTGACCCGGATTCAGATCCTGTTACCTATAGAATTATCCCTTACCATGCAAAAGCAATGCCTGAAACAGCTGACCATATAGTATGGAATATTCCTTTAAAAGACGGTCTTCACTGGGACGACGGTACTCCCATAACTGCAGAGGATTACGAATACTCCATGAGATGTCCCTTGATCCAAAGCTTGACAATGACAACTCCACATTCCTTACAATTGAACTTAACGTAAAGAATGCAAAGGAATATGCAGAAGGCAAAATCGACTGGGATCAGGTAGGTATCAAAGCCATTCCCGGAAACATACTTCAGATTACACTCGACAAGGAAATGGATGAAATAACATTCTTCGGATCAATGGAATCTACATTCCTCGTAAAGAAGGACCTCTACGAAGCTGGTATGAATGCAGACAGGAATGAAACTTCCTATGCAACTGACCTTAAGAATATTCCCACATGCGGACCTTACAAGACAACTGAATTCATAGCTGACCAGTACGTAAGACTTGAAAAGAACAACATGGAACCATTAAAAGCTGAAGATTCCAACTTCTTCAAGCCTGGTGTTATTGAATACTCCATGATAATTTCAAGTGCTTCAAGACTTGAGGAATTCCTGAACGGAAACCTCGACTCAACATCAATACCAAATGCTGACTGGGACAACTACAAGGATGACCCAAGAATGAAGATGGCACAGTCAAACTCTGTATGGGGCTTCTACATAAATTCAAAGACTCACAAGGAAAGGCGCTTTCAAACAAGAAGATAAGATAGGCTCTTTACTGGGCTACAAACAGGGAAGAAATAGCAGGCGGAATCTATAAGACTTATGCACCTGCTCCATTCTGGATAGGACAGCTTGCAATGGTAGGTGATGTAAACCATCCTGAAAACTACAGAGATAACTACGGCTCACAGGCTGTTCCTACAGAAACAGGATTTGATGCTGAAAAAGCAAAGGCTCTCTTTGATGAAGGATATGCAGAAAACGGCAATACTCCTATAAACATCGAAACTCAACTTTCCCACATTAAAATCGGCATCAAAGCCTTGATATAACTGGGCTGACTATCAAACCATAACTGTAATT
>JBDHVQ010000221.1:0-3549 GCA_039809845.1 Clostridiaceae bacterium
AGAGCATCGAAGGCAAACTTTTCAGAAGTTATTTCGTCTTCCTGGAATACCCTGAATCCAAGAGACCTGAACGCATCGTTAAGATCGTAGGACATCTGTGTGACAGGATGCAGTGCACCATCAAGAGGCTTTATTCCCGGAAGGCTTAAATCTATTTCGCCTTCATAGGAAGAAGCATTCATTAAAATTTCATCGCTCTTTTTCTCGATGGACTCTAAAATCACAGCCTTTGCTTCGTTTGCAAGTTTTCCGATGGTCTTTTTTTCCTCAGGAGAGAGCTTCCCGAGGTTCTTCAGAAGTTCTGACAGTTCACTTTTTTTGCCAAGATATGTCTGTTTCAAGGATGCAATATCATTCATATCCATTGCCGAGGTTACCCTTTCAAGGGCTGTTCTTAGCAGCTTTTCAACATTTTCAGTCATTTTCAATACCTCCGTATACAAATAAATAAAAAATGAATACTTTAAAAACCAAAAAGCCCCATGGAAAAATCCATGGGACGAAAAAATAAATTCATTCGCGGTACCACCCGTATTGCCGCAGATAATATACGGCCACTCTAAAGGACTGTAACGTATCCCACAACGGTGCATACTACATATCACATGCACGGCTCCAAGGTGAAATTCTTCCCGGGTAACTTAAACTGAAGCCGGCTTTCAGCCGGTGACCGGCCCTCTCTTGTCAGGGTCACAGGGGAATACTTGGCCTTTTCACAGCCGATATATTAATAAATCTTAATTTTTAAGGTTCTCATTTTCAATACATTTTCATTATTTCCCATGGAACACCTTTTGTCAATGTAAATTATCCTATAAGTGCCTATTATCTTACGGTTTCATCAAAAGACCTTAAATCTTCCTTCAATTGAATGAAAAGTTTGGGTGTAGTATTATAGAGAAGAGAGAAAGGCAGATTTTTTTACCATTAATTTTCAGCTGTAATATATTTATTCTTTAAAATAAAATGGGATATTATAAATAAAATCAAAATACCGGAATGAAGCTTTCATTTTATCCGGGGAAGGATGGCAGATGAACAGAACCGTTGTCAATATACAGGGACTTGAATACACCTTGAAAGGCGATGAGTCGGAAGAATACCTCGCCAGGATAGGCTATACGGTCAACCACATGATAGACACCATGATGCGTTCCAACAGGAAGCTTAACTTAACTTCGGCAGCCATTCTTACCGGCTGCAACCTTGCAGATGAAAAATTCCGCCTTGAGAAAAAGACTGAAACCATCAAGAAAATGGAAAAGGAATTTGAAAAGAAGAGCTTCATCAGTAAAGAAGAGATTGACTCCCTTACATACACAAACCAGAGTCTTAAGAAAGAACTGGAAAAGCTTAAGGAAGCACAGCTTGAAGAGCAGAGGAAAAAAGAAGAAGAAATCAGAAAACTCCTCTCTGAAGTGAAGCTCCTTCAGGAATCCATAAAGCAGTATAAAGACGACAATGAGGATCTTTCCAAAGCAAACAGGGATCTTAAATTTGAACTTCAGTCATATAAATACAAAGTGCTCGACCTTCAGAACAAGATGTTTGAAACACAGGTCAATACCGTAAAGGATAAAAAGGCAGCTCCAGCATCTCAGCGAAAAGCTCCTGTCAGAAAGGATACCCCAGAAGCTTCAAAGCCAGCCGGGGAAGTTATAGCCGAGACTTCAGCAAATAACAGTATTGATGACAAAAAAATATCTGAGGATGTACAGAAAACTGTTTTGTCTGAAGATACAGAAAATAAGCCTTTATAGAACTGAGTGAAATTGATTCAAGTAATGACTCTCTTACATTCAGGAATGACTATTAAAATATTTATGGGATGGGATTTTTTCCCGTCCCATGTTTTGCTGTCCTGGGATAATTTTCTGTTTCTATATGTTAAGAAGTATATAGGAAAAGAAGCATTCCGAAAAATTTCAAAATGAAACATGCTGAAAAGAAACATCCTGAAAAGAAACATCCTGAAAAGAAACATCCTGAAAAGAAGCATGTTGAAGTAATATAAACCAAGATACAACCGAAGCATAAAAAAAGATACAGGTAAGCATAGGGGTATAAGTCAGGTCGTACCTTAAAAACCCTGTGATATAATTGATTTATGGAGAAAAAATATATGAAACTACCGGAAATATTAAGTCCAGCAGGGGATACATTAAGCTTTGAGGCAGCACTTTCAGCCGGAGCCGATGCTGTGTATCTCGGGGGACCAAAATATTCAGCGAGGGCCTATGCTTCGAATTTTTCGGAGAAGGACCTTGAAGAACTTATTAAAAAAGCACATGAAAATAAAATGAAAGTGTATGTGGCTGTCAATACTCTTTTGAAAAACAGTGAAATATACGATGCACTCCTATATACGGAAAGACTGTGGTCCATGGGAGTGGATGCAGTGATTATTCAGGACACGGGGCTTATTTACCTTGCAGGTAAATATATTCCGGAACTTGAACTCCACGCATCCACTCAGATGACCGTCCATAACTATGAGGGTGCAGCCCTTATGGAAAAGATGGGTATCAGAAGGACTGTATTATCAAGGGAACTCAGTCTTGAGGAAATAAAGGAAATTTCGAAGGATTTTGAGACGGAAGTATTTATACAGGGAGCACTCTGTATCTCATATTCAGGAAAGTGTCTCATGAGTTCCATTATCGGCGGAAGAAGCGGCAACAGGGGAAGGTGTGCCCAGAGCTGCAGGATGAGCTACGACCTTCTCGATTCAAGGGACTCAGTTAAAAAATCAGGGTTTTTACTCTCTCCGAAGGATCTCAATACTCTGGATATAATCGGAGAAATCAAAGATTCAGGAACTTCTTCCCTCAAAATTGAAGGCAGGATGAAAAGACCTGAATATGTCTACTATGCTGTAAAACAGTATAAGGATGCTCTCCTTGGCAAAGACTACAGCAAGGAAAATCTCCTTCAGATATTCAACAGGGAAGGGTCAACCCTCGCCTTTTTGAAAAAAGATGAAGGCAGGAATATGATGGCAGTAAATTCTCCCAAAAACACCGGACTTATACTCGGGGAAGCTGGAACTGACGGAGTAAGATTAAAGACTGAAATATCCCTGGGAGATGGCATAAGATACGGGGAAGAAGGCTTTATTGCAACAAAGATTACAGTAGGGGGTAGGACTGTAAAATCAGCCCGTGAAGGCGAAAAAGCAGTCATCTACCCCAGAAACTATAAACCCGGTGATGTACTTTACAAGACTTCCGATGCTTCCCTCATGAAGGAAATCAGTAAGGCAATAGAAAAAGGACCTGTCACAACATCAGAAAAAGAAGAACCAGAAGATGAAATTACAGTGAATATCAGTGGGGTTTTCAAACCGGAACTTCCTTTTGAATTAAGGGGGGAATATAAAGGCAGGATATTCAATTCAGCGGGTGATACTGTGGAGCAGTCAATAAAAAGCCCAGTAACTTATGAAAAGTTAAAAACAAATCTTCTTAAAACAGGAGATTTTTCCTTTAAGCTTAAAAACGTGGATATTGAGATTCAGGACGGATTCCTTCCTGTGTCATCAATCAATAT
>JBDHVQ010000222.1:0-3534 GCA_039809845.1 Clostridiaceae bacterium
TTATCGGTGATAGAATAAGGTTGATGAATAAAAGGGGAAATTATGGAAAATAAAATTACAGACAATATAAAAAATACCGAAGAAAGAATAAGAAAATACTTCGGAAATAAAAAGGAAATAGCTGTGGCATTTTCTGGTGGAGTGGATTCAACCCTTCTTCTTAAACTCGCAGCAGACTACTGCAAAAGGGTAAAGGCTTATTATGTCAGGACCCAGTTCCAGCCATCCTGGGAATACAGGGAAGCCTGTGAAAATGCAAAGATTATCGGAGCCGAAATGGAAACAATAAAAATGGATGTTTTATCCTTCGAAGAAATAAGGAAAAATCAAGATGACAGATGCTATTTCTGCAAAAAGCAGATAATGGGTAAAATTCTTGAAAAAGCCCGTGAAGACGGATTCACATTACTGGCAGACGGTTCAAACATGTCCGACAATCCTCTTGAAAGACCGGGAATGAAGGCGCTGTCTGAATACGGAATTATTTCTCCCTTAAGAGAAATGGGCTTTACCAAAAAGGACGTAAGACAGTTATCTTCCTGTTTTAATCTTAATACAGCAGAAAAACCTGCATATTCATGCCTTGCGACAAGGATACCCTCAGGAACTGAAATTACTGAAGGAAATCTCGCCGCAACTGAAGAATGCGAAGAATTCCTCATGGAAATAGGATTTTCAGATTTCAGGGTACGGAACGAAGGGGAAATGGCAAGGATTGAATCAAGGGCAGAAGACATGAAAAGACTCATTGAAAAAAGAGAAGAAATACTGGAATTCTTCAGTAAATACTATAAAAAGACAGTTATTGACCTTAAGGAAAGATAAATGGACAAAAATAAACTTAAAAAACTCCTGGAAGATGTCAGGGAAGGCAGAGTGACACCTGATGAAGCTGCACTGGAACTTAAAACGGAGCCCTTTGAAGACCTTGGATATGCAAAGGTCGATACTCACCGCGGGATAAGACAGGGAATACCGGAAGTGATATACGGTGCGGGTAAAACTTCAGAGCAGATAAAGGGCATAGCAGAAGTTCTTTTAAAAAACGGCAGCGGAGTCATAATAACCAGAATAAACGGCGAAACAGCTGAAGAAATGAAAAGCTTTGAAGAATTCAGATATTACGGAGCTGCACGGCTTGGCTATATCGGAGACCCCGGAACAATACCCAGAAGAGGAAATATCATAGTTGCGGCAGGCGGAACCAGTGATCTTCCCGTGGCGGAAGAAGCAGCACTTACGGCTGAATTCCTGGGAAACCGGGTAACAAGATTATACGATGTGGGAGTATCCGGTATCCACAGGACACTTGCACACATGGAAGAAATAATGGAAGCCAGGGTGATAATAGCTGTGGCAGGAATGGAAGGAGCACTCCCTTCAGTAATCGGAGGGCTCTCAGACTGTCCTGTAGTAGCAGTACCTACGAGTGTCGGATATGGTGCATCCTTTGGGGGACTTGCCGCACTCCTTGCAATGCTCAATTCCTGTGCTTCAGGTGTAAGTACTGTAAATATAGACAATGGATTCGGGGCAGGATATCTCGCATCCATGATCAACCAGATGGAGGGAATAAAATGAAGGTAATTTATATAGATGCATCCATGGGAGCTGCAGGGGATATGCTTACAGGAGCCCTCTACGGACTTCTCAGCGAAGAAGAAAAAAGGAAATTCCTTGAAAAAACAGAAAAACTTCTGCCGCAGGGTACAGTTCTCAACATAAATGAAACAGTAAAACAGGGAATATCAGGATACAGGGCGCATGTAACAATAAATGGAATCACTGAAGGTGAGGAAGATCATCATCACCATGAAGACCATCATCACGAAGACCATCATCATGAAGATCATCATCATGAAGACCACCATCATGAAAACCATCGTGACCATAATAAAGACCACCATGGTGAAAGTCATGATCACAATCATGGGAAACACAATCACGGAGCTGATGAAAGTCATCAATATGGCCATGAGAATCAAAGTCACAGCGGTGAATCCCATACACACAGGACTCTGAAAGATATTGAGAAGATAATGAAAAGCGTTGGTATTTCGGAGAGTGTATTTCAGAATGCATCTTCGGTCTACAGGATTATTGCAGAAGCTGAAGGCAGGGTGCACGGTGAAAAGCCGGATTTAATACATTTCCACGAAGTGGGAGAACTCGATGCTGTTGCAGATATTGTATCAGTGTGTCTTCTGATGGAAATGATTTCGCCGGAAAGGATTGTCTCATCGCCTGTAAATCTTGGCTCAGGCACTGTAAAGTGTGCGCATGGTATTTTACCTGTGCCTGCCCCTGCAACTGCACTCATAACGGAAGGGATGAAAGTTTATTCCTCCGGAATTAAAAGTGAACTTCTGACTCCTACCGGAGCTGCGCTTTTAAAATTCTTTGTCGAAGAATACAGTGAAATGCCGGTGATGGAAATTACTTCTTCTTCCTTTGGATTCGGAAAGAAGGAATTTGCCAGGATAAATGCTGTAAGAATACTTCTCGGGGAAGTAAAAGAAGAAAAAGAAGAGAAGAAGGATATTTTTTCCGGCGGAATTTATGAGGATACGGCTGTTCTTTTATCTGCCAATATAGATGACATGACTGCTGAAAATATTGCAGCAGTAACTGAGGAACTTCTTTCCCTTGGCTGTTACGATGTATATCTTGAACAGATAATAATGAAAAAGGGAAGACCCGGTGTTGTTTTAAATGCCCTCGTCAAAGGAGATATGGTAAGAAAAACAGCTGAATTTATCCTCTCATCGACGACGACGCTTGGAGTGAGGTACTCTCCATATAAAAGATACTGCCTTGAAAGACGGGAAGAAGTAATATATAAAGACGGAATAAAAATAAGGGTAAAATATTCGGGAGAAGGCAAATCAGGTAAATTCAAGGCAGAGCACGAAGATATAAAAGAATATGCCAGGATTAAAAACATAAGTACCGAGAAGGCTTTAAAGGAAATAAACTCACATATCATGTATGAAAAGGGGAAATGAATGGGATGGACACCAATGCAGATGTTTTCAGATCAGCCTATCTTCACGGGAGGGAATTTACAGGAATAGGGGAAATTCC
The DNA here is from genome assembly GCA_039809845.1 of Clostridiaceae bacterium. Lineage (GTDB taxonomy): Bacteria > Bacillota > Clostridia > Clostridiales > Clostridiaceae > JG1575. The sequence continues at coordinate 3,085 of JBDHVQ010000222.1, forward strand.
TGACTATATACCTGAACTTGCATCAGCTGACATAAAAAATATTTCCCTGTCTGTAAGATCACTAGACGGAATGGAATACGGATATGGCGATACTGATATATTCTTTACCATACAGAGTATGGTAAAAGTTCCAATACTCATTACTGCACTGGAAGAACTCGGGGAATACAGGGTATTCAAGAAAGTCGGTATGAAACCATCAAACCAGGCTTTTAACAGTGTGGTGGGGCTTGAACTATCCGGAAGGATACCTGCAAATCCATTTATCAATGCAGGAGCCATAGCTTTAGTCAATCTTCTGGGGAATGATGCATACGGTTTGGTTTTGAAGAGAATGAAAAAACTCATGGGAAGGGAAGATATTACCTATTCGGAAGAAGTATTCAGGTCAGAATACAGGACAGGAGAAATAAACCGCGCTTTAAGCTACATGATGAAGGCATCGGGTAT
>JBDHVQ010000223.1:0-3487 GCA_039809845.1 Clostridiaceae bacterium
CATAAGAGCAATACAATGGAATCATTATGATTATGAAAACAAAAGCCTCCGGATTTCCGGAGGCTGGATGAATATAAAGAAATTGGAAAAAAGTTTTTGAAACTGTTAAGTCTTATATATCCGGTAATCCTTAAAAGTCATTAAGAAATATAGGTCTTGTGTTTCAATGGCTGAGGAACTTTTAAAGTACTACAAAATCTTCTGTTTCAAAATCTGAATCTTCAAGGGCTGATTTTAGTTTTTCTAGAAGGTCTGGAGATGCTTCTACGGAAAAACCGCATCCTGCAGAAAGTTCCCTTGGAACAGGAACGAGTTTAATATCAAATCCTGAATCTTTCAGAAATTTTTCACTGCCCAGGGCATCGGATGTGGTTGGGAATGTGATATAGAGTTTATCTTTCATTTCCGGTCTCTATTATCATGTCATTTCCTTCCTTTGATTCTGTGAAGGGAATGTTCTTTTTTTCAAGGTGGGCTATTATATTTGTTCTTGTATGCGGTTCGCTTATTATTATTTTAAGTTCTTTATCTGTCTTAAGTGCTTCATCTACATTAAGTATGGGTTCCGGACATGAGAGTCCCCTTACATCAACTGTTTTCATTTTATTCTCCTATGCTGCGTTTGCAGCAGTTTCTGTCTTTACACTGTTTTTCTTTCTTGTTCCTGCATATGCAATGATAAAGAGGAGTACTATACATACTATGGTTGCGGTCATTCCTGCCTGACCGGGACCCCCTGCCTTTGCGGCAGCTTCTGCCGTTGCAGGTGCTGCAGCTGATGCTGCAACTGAGAAGTTATGGGCACATGCTGCTCCCACAAGCATTCCAAGGACTGTAACCACTGAATCTGAAGAACCCTGGCCTGCAAGGATCAGCTGTCTTAAAGGGCATCCGCCGAGAAGTACAGCTGCAAATCCTACAACATAAAGTCCTGAAATATTCCAGAGAGTCTGTGCATGGGCAATAGGGCCATACGCAACTATGTGGAAGTTACCTGTTGCGATATTGTAGATGAGCATTACTGTGAAAAAGCCACCGATGAGCATTGCAAGATCAAAGTTTTTTATAAGAACACCATCCCTTACAGCTCCACCAAAACACATCCTTGTCCTCTGTGCTATTATTCCGAATAATAAAGCGACGACAAAGGAAATAATAAATGGAGCATGGATTGATCCGGGTCCTGCTGTAGATGCTGTAAACCATGTGGTAAATGCTGCGATCAGAGTAAGTACTGCCATTGCTATTGGTAATGCATAACCTGACTGTGCTTTTGTTTCGTGGTTTCTTCCCAATGTGAATCCTTTTTTAAGGAAGAATGCTCCCGTTGAAACACCACCGATGAAACCAACAAGGCCTATCCAGGCTGCTATTTCACCTGAAGCCATTCTTAAAACCATCCTCGTGGGACAGCCGAGGAAAATAAGTGCTCCTGTAACCATTATAAAACCGAGGACAAACCTCGTTGCAGGGGATGAACCGCCGGTCGGTCTGAATTCTCCTGTGATGACTGAGATTAAAAATGCCCCGATGATAAGACCTGCAATTTCCGGTCTGAAGTACTGTACGGGAGCTGCAGTATGGAGTCTTAAAGAACCCGCCACATCCCTTACGAAACAGGCTATGCAGATTGCCATGTTTTTGGGGTTTCTAAAGTAGGCGAGTACAGCGGCGAGAAGTCCTGAAATGGCTCCCCAGAATAGAAGATTCCTGCGCGAAACCGTCATGATAAAACCTCCGTAATATATAATTATTTCAATCTAATGTTAATGCTTTATTCATTTTTTAACAATAACTCATTCTTTTGATATTTTAATATACATATTGGAGTTATCAATAAATGGAGATTCTCTGTAAAAGAAAATTTTAGCCCCAGGAATCCCTTATGTCAGGGTAGGGTTATTATCTTGGGTGGCATAAAAAAAGTACAGCATGAAAGCTGTACTCTTAAAAAGTATATTAAATTAAAGTCCCTTGGATATGATGTAGTCTGTAAGGTCCACAACCCTGCAGGAATAACCGTATTCGTTGTCGTACCATGCGAGAATCTTACACATGTGGTCTCCGTTGGTTTCTGTACAGAGTCCGTCTACGATTGAACTTCTTGTGTCTGCAATGTAGTCAGAAGAAACCAGTGGTTCATCACTGTAGCCAAGGATTCCTTTAAGTTTTCCTTCTGATGCTTCTTTGAATGCAACATTGAGTTTTTCTTCAGTAACAGGTTCCCTTGTCGTTACCACCATATCAACCATGGATACTGTTGGAACCGGAACTCTTATACCAATGCCTGTAAATCTTCCCTTAAGCTGGGGAAGTACAAGGGATACTGCCTGTGCAGCACCAGTTGTTGTGGGGATGATATTGATTGCTGCAGCTCTTGCTCTTCTCGGGTCCTTGTTCTTTCCGTCTGTGATGTTCTGACCGTTGGTATATGCGTGAACGGTGTTCATCATTCCGTATTCGATACCGAAATTGTCATCTATTACCTTAGCAAATGGAGCGAGACAGTTGGTGGTACATGATGCATTTGAAATTATATTGTCCTTTGAAGGATCGTATTTTTCTTCATTTACACCCATTACTATTGTAATATCTTCGCCTTTTGCAGGAGCAGTTATAATAACTTTTTTCGCACCGCAGTCGATGTGTTTCTGCGCAGTTTCCTTGGTTCTGAATTTACCTGTACAGTCTATTACTATTTCAACGCCGTTTTCCTTCCATGGAAGTCTGTCAGCATCTCTTTCGTTGGTGATGAGCACTTTTTTGCCGTTTACCATGAGATAACCGTCATGTGCTTCTGCTTCTCCGTCAAATCTTCCGTAAACTGAATCGTACTTAAGTTTTGCGAGGGTGTCTTCTGCTGATGCCATGCCGTTTATCATGACAATATCAAACTTCTTGTCTTTCTGGCCGGCCCAAATTCTCATAACGCTCTGTCCGATACGGCCGTAGCCGTTCAGTGCAACTTTAACCATAGATTCCTCCATACTGGATATATATTTGATATTCCCCCGATTATAAAAGGGGAGAGTCGGATTTTCCTTTATGTCACTGAATTATTTTAACTTAAAAAACTGTATGCGGGAAAAAGCTTAAAACTCAAAAAAAGAGAATCTTATATAGCAATTGCTGTGATAAACTTCCCGTTATACAAAGATAATTTAAAATAAATGCGGAAGGATAATTAAAAAAACAAAAAAACGTGTAAAAATACAAATTGTCCGCAGTAATTTAATTATGAATTTATGCTATTATAATACATTATATTATTAAATTGTATAAAATACAACGTTTAGAAGTATTAAATAATGTTTAACTTTTTAACGGCGAAAGGCCGGGAATTTATATAATCCATTGGTATAGGCGAATTCAGCCCTCCTGGATCATAAATGCCCCGGTATCAGTAAAGTCCCACTAATATTTTGGGGCTTTATTCCATTTATCAAAAAGAGAAGATAACCCGGGATAAACCCTGAAATCTTAATAC
>JBDHVQ010000224.1:0-3441 GCA_039809845.1 Clostridiaceae bacterium
CCCACGGCAGCCCTCATGGTCTATATGATATACCTTACAAAAGTCGGAATGATGACGGTAGGGGGAGTGCTGGCCATTGCAAATACCCTTGAAAGACTTATAGGTCCTGTAAACATAATAATGGAAAGGCTGCCCAAAGTTGTGTCTTCAGTATCAGTCTTTAAAAAGCTCGATGAAACATTGGAGGAAACCGGGGAAGAAAACGAAACGGTGGAATTAAAGGGTTTTAATAACTCGATAGAATTCCGTCATGTCACTTTTTCATATACAGGGGACAGGGAAATTTTTGAGGACCTCGATGTGACCCTTGAAAAAGGCAGGAAATATCTTATTACAGGACCTTCAGGCGGAGGAAAATCCACTTTTTTAAGACTCCTCCGGAAATATATACCGCAAAAGAGCGGGGAGATTCTGATAGACGGCATACCTCTGAAGGATGTCAAAAAACTCAGCTATTATAAAAACATAGCCACGGTGGAGCAGGAAGTATTCCTCTTTCAGGATACCCTTTTGAATAACCTGACACTTTATAAGGAAGTACCCACGGAAAGGATAAACGATGCCCTCGATAAGGCAGGACTCCACGATTTTATCCTGAATCTTGAAAACGGACTGTCCACCATGTTATACGACAACGGAAAGAATATCTCCGGCGGAGAAAGGTCGAGAATCGCAATAGCAAGGGCACTTATCAGCGGAGCTACAATGCTTATTCTCGATGAACCCTTTGCAAGTCTTGACTACAGTACTGGAAGGGAAATTGAAAGGACCATACTCACCATCGGAGGAATTACGGTAGTCAACGTAACACATGTGACTTTCAGTGAAAACTTAAGTCTTTACGACATGGCTTTTAAAGTTGAAAACGGCACACTGTCAGACAACAGCACCATCCTCAGGAATCAGGAAGCTTTGGAATAAAGAATAAATTCAAAAATAAGGTGAATGATAATGGAAGTGAATAAAAAGAATCCGGAAACAGTCAGATACCTAGTCCCGGCAGGGTTAAAAGAGGGGGATGAAATAAGAATAATCGCGCCGTCAGGATCCGCCGAAGTATGCAGAAAAGAAATTTACGGTGAATCCCTGAGTTTCCTTGAAAAAATGGGTTACAGAATAACCTTCAGTGAAAATCCAGGTAAAATGGATCCTTTCCATGAATCGGCATCCCCTGAAGATCGTGTGAAGGAACTTCACGAAGCGTTCGAAGATGGGAATGTAAAAGGAATAATTGCAGTCATCGGCGGTTTCGGAGTAAATGAAATACTGCCACTGATCGATTATAAAGTTATAAGTGAGAATCCAAAATTCTTTTCAGGCTTTTCGGACATTACTGCACTTCAGGGGGCAATCCTTCGGAAAACAGGGCTCATTACATTTTCAGGCCCCTTCTTTGCAACATTCGGTTTTCCAAAAAACAGGGAATACACCTGGGATAATTTTAAAAAATTCCTTGAAGGACAAAGAGAAGTCAGTTTGAACCCATCTGAAGAAGCAATTGAATATAAAGTCATACAGGAAGGTGTGGCCGGAGGAAGACTTACAGGAGGGAATCTCTGTACATTAAATCTCCTTCAGGGAACTCCATACATGCCTCTTTCAGACGGAACCATTCTCTTTATAGAAGATGACAATATCAGCGGTGATTACTTCAGAAAGGAATTTCAGAGAAACCTTGCATCACTCCTTCAGACTGAAGGGATGAAAGTCAGGGGGCTTTTACTCGGAAGGTTTGAGGAAAGCTGCAGAATGGACGAAGAATCAGTAAAGAAGATCATTTCAAGGATACCTCATCTGAATAACATACCCATAGTCTCAGGATGCGACTTCGGACATGTTTTCCCCATTGCCACAGTTCCCATGGGCGGATACTGCAGGATAGAGGCAGCAAATAATTCAGTCCGTATAGATTTTGAACTGAAAGAGTAAAAACAAACCCATAAATCAAAAAAAGAAAAAAGAAAAACAAAAAATAAGGAATTCCCCGAACAACCAGCGGGGAATCCTTTATTTTTTGAAACGGGTGTACTGAAGGGAAGTGAGTGAAGTGGAGTCAGGAATAATTACTGTTCTTAATCCAAAACCAAAAGCTTTTAAATTATCACTCCGAAGGAATACCCTTTATCCCTGAAATAGTCTATGACATTCTGAAGAGCATCAGGAGTTATATCCATATAGGAAGGATCATGCATGAGAAGGATAAGTACGTCTTTTTGTGGAAGTGTGTTGTAGATGCTGTCAATGTATTTTACGATGCCTTCGGGAGATTTATCACGTCCTGAGTTATCAGCATCTCCTGTCATGATGTTCCAGTCGACATGGAACATATTGTTCTCCCTCAGTACTGAAATTGTTTCATCGGTTCCATACCAGCTGAAAGAACCTCCGGGAAATCTCATGATATTGGTGGAAAATCCCGGGATTTCAGCTTCTATCTTATGGAGACATTTATTGAGGTCACTGATGATAAATGCTGTATCTGCATGGCCTCCCGGATAAAGAAGGCTGTAGTTGTGGCAGTCTGAGTGAAGTCCTATAGAATGACTTTCATTCCATGTCCTTCTTGCTATATCTCCCCGGTCTTTGAAATCACCTGCTGTAACATAGAAAAATGTCGCCCTTATATTGTTTTTCTTAAGAATATCGAGCATTCTCGGTGTGTTATTGAGTGAAGGACCGTCGTCGACAGTTATAAATACAAGTTTTTCAGGAGGTTTAACACCTCCGTACATCCAGGACTTGATATCTGATATTTTATATGTGTGTGGATAGCCTGAAGTTACATCTGAAACTTTTCTGCCGGATCCCACCACTTCATTTTTCTCAGGGGAATTCTCTCCATTTCCAGGAGGGAAAAATATGGAAACTGTGATGAATATGAGTGTAAAAAGAACTGCTGAAAAAAGGAGAAGGACGACAGATATGTAATTTCTTTTTAAAAATTCTTTTATTTCTTTCATTATGGTACTGCCCTCCCTCATTTGATTTTAAGGCTGTAATGCAATTATATTCCTCATTCTGGTTTATTAAAAATAAGATTCGGACATACATTGTATAAACCTGATATATGGAAATTAAAGAAACCTAAAAAAGGAACCCTTAAGGATTCCTTTTTCAGACCGTTATATGTTATATCCGTGGATTCTACTGTTCAGTTGTTGTAACTTCAAAGAATGCCATTGGGTGCTTACATGCAGGGCACATCTTCAGTGCATTTGGTCCTTCGAATATGAATCCGCAGTTTAAGCACTTCCATGTTACTGCATTTTCTCTTGTGAAGTACTTGTCGTTGGAAACGAGATCATAAAGCTTTAAGTATCTTGCTTCATGTTCCTTTTCAACTTTAGCGATCTGTCTGAATGAATTTGCTATTTCACTGAAGCCTTCCTGTTCAGCGATATCGCCGAAGTTCTTGTAGAGAACTTCCCATTCTTCTCTTTC
>JBDHVQ010000225.1:0-3432 GCA_039809845.1 Clostridiaceae bacterium
CTGACACCCTTACTTGCCTATGCAGTCGGACAGCTGAACCCTGTACTTCTGCCCATGGTTCCCTTTATAGCAGTAGCCAATCTTTTATTTGCCTTTAGTTTTGCACTTTTCAAGAGGACACCTGTTGAAAGAATAATATCTTCTGTAGTGGGATCAGGTTTAAAAACGCTATTTCTCTACCTGGTGGTAAGATTTATAATACCCGTCCTGAATCTAGGGCTCCCGAAGAAGGTTATGGATTCCCTTCCCACTGCATTTGGTATAACCCAGTTCTATGCGGCACTTTTAGGGTCTGCGGCTGCATTTATTCTTATACCTATCCTCAGAAGAGGACTTAAACCCGGAAAACCCGACAGAATATAGCAGAAATAACGGAAATAACAGCAAACAATATGAAACAGACTGAGCGGGGATTTTATTCCGGAATGGAATAATCAGGTTGAAATAAGATAGTTGTAAAAAACAAAGCTGTAATAACGAAATACAAAAATGAAAAAGGCGGGTCTTCAGTTTGGGGACCTGCCTTCACCCACATAAGGCACTTGGAAGTCTTCTGAAAATTTATTTCTGTTTCATCAGTGACCCGGGGTATCGAAGATTTGGGGAATGTCTGTTATGTAATCAGTAATTTCTGGATAATCTACTTTAAATAAATGAAGAAAAGTCAGATAATAAAGTCATGTTAATCGGAATCAACCTGGCTTTATTGAGGAATCGGAAAATTGCGGACAAGGAAAAAAATACTTAAGAAGGAAGGACTGATATGATGAATTTTAAACTTGCCGGTAATAATAATGATATATGCATTATAGAATCAGATGAGATAATTATTACGGATGAACAGTCTGTCCTCGATCTAATGGCGACAGTTCAGTACGAAAAAGACTGCGATAAGATGATTGTTTATAAAACATCCGTCGATGAAAAATTCTTTGACCTTAAGACAAAAACTGCCGGAAATATTCTGCAGAAAGTGATAAATTACAGAAAGAAACTGGCTGTGGTAGGGGACTTTTCTCATTACACCAGCAGTTCACTGAAGGATTTTATAAGGGAAAGCAACAGGGGAAACAGCATTTTCTTTACAGGAAGTACTGAGGAAGCCCTTGAAAAACTTGAAAACGCATAAAATACAGTAAAACTGGAAATAAAGGAGATTCAGAATGAATTACGGAATCAGTAAAAAAATTCAGGATGTACTTAAATTCAGACCAGGAACTGAGACTGATGAAGACAATGAAATCTTCAGCTGGACAACAGGATGGGTAAAAGCCTTTGAAGACAGCAGGTCTGAGGATATGCTGGTTTTTATCAACAACGCAACAAGATTTACTGCAGCTTATTATAAGGCAGGTAAAAGGGAAATTGGGAAATTTGAAAGAATTGCCCATGTTGCAATAAAACAAACTCTTTATCATTCATATTACAATCCTCTTGCCGTAAAAAAATACCTGGAAATGGATCCGGATACAAACTTTTCGACAAATTCAAGTCCGGTGAGAAGAGGCTGGCTCTCAAATGCAGCAATGAGTCTCGGGATTCTGGTTCCCCAGTCTGTGTTAAGGGATAAAAAAAATAATGTCAGCTCATTTTCCTTCAGCACACAGTTTAATCATCTCCATTCGATCAAAGAACCTTCAGGGAAAAAGGATACCGGAAAGCCTACAACTCCCTTCAACCTTATGGCTGAGAAAATCCATGACCTTACAGGTATTGATCCTCTGGTAAACAGAGTATTCGTTTTTGAACTGACGCAGGATCTCCATATTTATAAGACAGTGAGAAAAGTAATTGTACCTTCATGGATGAAATTTGATGATTTCCATATTCTTATTCAGTTTCTCAACAAATGGTGGAACTACCATTTATATGGTTTTGAATTCTACGGAAAAGCCAGCAGATTTCCGGAAATTAACCTTATGCCTATTGAAGACGACTTTACAGATCAGGAAGACAGACGCATACCTACTGAAGGAAGAACACTCGATGAGTTCTTCCCTGAGTACAGTGAGATGACTTATAAATACGATTATGGAGATGGCTGGGAAATCAACGTAAAGCTCCTTGAAGTCCTGGATGATTACAGAGGAAGACTGCCTTTTCTTATTGAAGCAGATGGAGTAGCTCCTCCGGAAGATGTCGGTGGCATCGGCGGATTCATTGAATTCAGGAATGCTTTCTTAAATCCCTCTGATCCCGAACACGAAAGTGTGCGTGAATGGGCTGAGTCCTGGAAAAGCGAACTGAGCTACTTTGAAAAAATACCTCAGGAACTTTATCGCTTCAGGCAGGATTATCTTTAATACCAGAACAGAAAAAGATTTCTCTCATAAGGAGTCTTTTTTTGATTTAATTATAAAAACCCCCATAAAATTCATCACGGCTTTATTTCTGAATGTGAAAATAAATCTGAATGAATATTTTATCCGGCAACGGTCAGGACTGATCAAAGACAGGACAGACTGATCAGGAATATCGGTATTGAGGTATAACATATGAAATTGAGGTATAACTTATGAAAATAAAAAAACTGGCTGCCACAATTCTGACTGCCCTTTCAGTTGCTGCAGGTGGAATCGGTGCCATTCCTGTGACAGCTTCTGAAGATGCAGATGATAGTATCAGGTATTTTGACAATATGGAACTTGAAATTACAGGTGATGAAGTACCCGGTGAATTCCACGACGAGACATACAGGAAAAACGCAGCTTCTGCGAAAATCCTTGGATACGACAAACCGCTTTTCTTATCGGATAAATTCGGATTTTCTTTCTACCACTATGAAACAGGATCCGATGTTTCCTTAAAATACGGCAGGGACATAAGTGCAAAGGGCGGGGAGTTTTTAAATATTTACTTTACTGCGCCTTCACCTGAAATTCTTGCCGATAAATCCATGGACAGTTTTTTTGAAGCGGCGGTACTTCCTGTTACCAGGATCTATAAGACAGATGAAAAACTGATGGCGGAAAACATTAAAAAAGGAAGAAATTCAATCGGACTGAAAAAAGATGAGAATTTCATATTCACATCGGGGGACTATGAAGTAACTGTAGCATCGGTCTATAAGGAAAAATCTTCTAATATCCTCATCTCCTATAAGAACAGCGGTAAAACTCCATTTGACATCAAAAAAGTGGGGGAAGAGGCGGAAAAAATATTCGGACCTATTTCAGGAGCTGAAAACTACCACTCATTTACAGTGGATAACCCGCCGGAGAAATTTACTCCTCTGATATTTGAAAATACCATGGCAAAGGACAGACCCTGGGAAACATATAAAATAAGGGCAGTCATGACTTCCCTTCGAACCAACGAATCAGTCGAAAAGACAGGAGAATTTCCGGGTGCCGTCTCACCTTCACTGTCAGGACTTAAAAACACAATGGAAAATGATTTTGTAGAACTTGCAAATTCTGTCACCATGACTCC
>JBDHVQ010000226.1:0-3359 GCA_039809845.1 Clostridiaceae bacterium
CAGATGAGACATTTTCTTGGAGACAGTCCCACATCTTTTCTTGAAATGCTTCCTGAAGGAGTCATTACATCAAGATCCATAAGTCTTCCTATGGGGTGGTTTTCTTCAATCACAGTAAGTTTTTCCTTAACCTTTATAACATCACCGTAAAAGGGTATCAGAAAAACCCTTCCACCCGCAAGGGAAATTTCCCTTTTTCCATCCAGGGAAATGATATTCTCCATTATTTCCAGAGCCTTTTGAAGAATGACATCTGAAGCACGGGAATTTTTCACATTTCCCGGAATAACCGCCCCTATTGTGATTACAGACGGTGCCCCTTCAAGGAATATTTTTTCAGTCTGTCTTATTTTTTCATCCCTGAATAAAATTATATCTTCCGGAGTCGATTCCGTGCCTTTTTCAAAGTCTGTCAAAGGATACCACCCCTTCCATGGATGATCCGGCCTTCTGTAGTCCTTATCATCATCATCAGTATTCTTTTTAAAATGATGCCTGATTAATATGTAGTGATGAACCTGTACCTAACTGATTAAGTTACAATGATGAACAGGATAAAATCACTTCACTGCATAAATTATCAGTATACCTTCCGGATAACCATTATCATTATAACAATAACTGCAAGGCTTTTTACGAACTCTTCATTAAAAATATGGTTCAGAAAGCATATTAATGATGTTTTAAGAATTTAAATTAATCACCTGAAACTGAATTTAATGTTAAATCATTATGATGTAAACAATACCCCAAATTATAGATGTTATAATGAAAAAGTAATTTTTTATTATTTTTATCAAAGGAGGTTATTATGAGAAATTTCTTTAAGGAATTCAAGGAATTCGCATTCAAGGGTAGTCTTGTCGATCTTGCCGTAGGTATCATCATCGGGGGAGCAGTTGCAGCCCTTGTAGGTTCACTTGTATCCGACGTTATCATGCCGCTTATCGGAATGATATTCGGGTCACCGGTTAACTTCAACGATATTCTTTTAGGCGAAATTAGAATCGGTGCATTTATCACAAACCTTGTGAACTTCATCATCATGGCATTCATCCTCTTCAGCATCATTAAGATGATCAACAGATTCAAGAAGAAGGAAGAAACAATAGCAGGACCAACCACAGAAGAGTTGTTAATGGACATCAGGGATGAACTGAGAAGAAGATAACAGGATATCATATTACCAAAAACAGCCATGCGGCTGTTTTTAATTTTATCTTTTTTCCTTTATTATCCCCTTATCTTTAACATCCCTGTATCCTTTCATGCCAGAATATCATTCCTTAAATCACTTCTGACAGTTACGTTTTCTATGTATCAGATGCTCATTTCTTCACCCGGGGAAGCTTTGATGATCTCCGTTTTATCAGTTTCAATGAAAACTGATTTCTTTGAGTGGGTTATGAGGGTTTTTAAAAAACTGTTGTCCCTTATAATTTTTTCGGCATCCCCTGCATTCTGGTGATTGATGAATTTAATAACCTTTGCAAGACCCTTTTCTTTTAAGTCAAAGGCAAATGTACATTCTTTAAGAGACCCTGTTATTACAGTCTCCATGCCTTTATCTTTATATTTACGGTAAAAATCCTGTGTTTTTCCTTTATTCATTTTACCGTCCCCAAAAAGTATGAATGAAATCCTGTCTTTATTTCTGCCTTCATACTCTTCTGCATTCTTTACAGTAATCTTCTTTAAGTCTTCCAGGGCTTCATGTCTGACATAGTCACTGTCTTACCTGCCATTTCAAGGCTTTTCAGAACATTTTCATCTGCATAGATATCTGCATTCTCAAAGTTTTTGTAAATAAGCCTTGTTATCTCAAGACCTCTTCCGTCGGCCTGAAGAGGAAAAAAGAAATCGAGGTTTTTTCCTGATCTTAAAAATTCCAGCAGTTCATCCCTTCTTTTTTCATAACCCTCAAGATCGTTTCCGTCGGCAGCTTCAGTGAGTGCAAGTGTCGCTGAAAGCCCTTGGGGCGGATCGAACCGGAAGGATAAAGAATGTGGATTCATATCACCCGTTGTAAAAACAGAAGAATCTCCCATATCCATATGGAACCAGAGGGACCCGAGACAGTGTCCGGTTCTTCCATAGGAGAGTATGATTCTGTCATCAATATTCATTTTCCCCGGAAACCCGCCTTCAATAATCACATAGTCCCGGGGCTTTTCATCCATGAACTGAAGGGTTTCATATGTCAGGTATGTTTTTCCCTTAAACCCCATATCCCTTAAATATTCATATGCACCTGTGTGGTCCTTATGATGGTGAGTGATGAAAAGAAAATCTGCGTTCCTGACATCTTCTTTTCTGAAAAGCGGAAATTCCTTCGCTGCTCCTGTTATACTTCCTGCATCTATAAAAAACGATGTTTTCCCGTTTTTTATGAAATAGGAACTGCACCCTGACTTTCCCACTCCCCCTGCAATATAAAGATCCATAATTCACCTCATCTTTTGCTGTCCTGGTTTTTAATTCATATAACAGCAGTCCGTCAGTTTTTCCTGAGTGATTCGGTTTCCCTGATAACATCTTCCTTTGTAAATTCTTCCTGAAGGGAACCTTTAAGTTTTCCGTCCTTTCCGTAGAAGAGAACGAGGGGTATCTTTTTAATCCCGAAGCTTTCCGCAGATTTTTTTATATCAGCTGAATAATATGGAAATGCATAAGCTTTTTCAGTATGGTACTTCATGCCTGATTCTCTTGTTTCACGTATGTTTTCTCCGGAATCTATGAGATTTACGAATACAAAGTTTACATTACCGTTTTCCTTTCTGTATACTTCATCCACAAGTGGTATGTAATTCCTGCAGTGGGGACACCAGGAAGTATAGAACACTACCAGAGTATTCTTTCCTTCTGACATGGATAGAAGTGATGATTCTGCGTTATTCCTGTCGTATAAAGGAAGGTCGGCAAGCTCTGCTGCAAATGATGAAACCTCCTGCCCCTGTGAAGAGGCCTGAGTCACAGCAGCCTTTTCTGCCTCTGCCTTCGTATCCGTCCTTTTTATACCACAGCCTGTAAGGACTGATGAAATACATACTATGGAGATAATGTTTTTTACCGCTCTGTTCATAATATCCTCCGTGGGTTGAACTTAAAGGTCCTGATTGTTTTATATTATTCTATCCCATATTCATTACATATATTTTAAGGAAATAAATATTTTATCTTCCGGAAAATAAATGGAAAAAATAAATCACGGGAAAAACCTCGAAAATAACCCCCGGGGAAAATCCTGGAAAAAATTTCCGTAAAAAAATACCCGGAATAACCGGAATAATAAAAAATAAAAGACCACAATTCTTATGTGCCTGGTTTCCAGGAAATCAGCCTGAAAGAAGAAAGGCAGA
>JBDHVQ010000227.1:0-3359 GCA_039809845.1 Clostridiaceae bacterium
GGCAACGATGCTCCCCAGAAAGACCAGGTCATGATAAACGTATTTGAAATAGTATACGAGATGTTCAAAAGGGGATTCACCTTCCAGAATGTCGATATATACAGAAGTCATCCCGATAAATTCCTCATAGAGGACAATTCACTGATACCTCCCCTAAATGCAGTGAACGGTGTTGCCGATGCTGCCGCAAAATCAATAGCAGAAGCTGCAAAAAAAGGAGAATTCATGTCCAAGGAAGATTTCAAGATAAGGACTGGTTCAACAAAAACCGTCATGGAAGCCCTTGAAAATATCGGATGTTTCAAAGGTATGGGTGAAACAAACCAGATATCCTTCTTCTGATGCTGACTTTCTTCTTAAAGAAAAAGGCAGGAAGAAGAATCCTGAAAAAACAAACAGACAAAAGACAGGAAACTATAGAGACAACCTAAGTTTCCTGTCTTTTCCTGTATTTCAAATCGTCCCTGTACTCTATACCGTCCCTGTACTATATCACTTCTTAAGTGTTAAATTCTTCAGGCCTTTAGACATCACTGATATTCAGGGTTTATTTTTCCGTCGATATAAATTATGACTTCGCCGGTTTCAAGATATTCCTCGACATCTACCGTATAATTTCTTTTCAGTTTTCCTTCGTCTTCAAGTTTCCAGATGTGCTGCCATGTTTTCAAAAGATCATCTTCACCAAGGGATTCAAAAGTTACTTTATTATCTGCATCCCACTCTATTTCAGGCCATTTTCCATCCTCTTCTGACGGCTCTTCCTTAACTGCCAGAGATACTGAATAGGGTTTCCTGTAATCTCCTTCATAGTCGTGATAGACATGATAGAGTGAAAAATCTTCTGTGTTATACTCTTCTCTGAAACTTTCCCAGAGACCCAGGATTTTATCCTGCAGTTTTTCGTCATTATTGTCCGCTCTGATTGTTTTAAAAATATATAATTTCATATAGGAATTCTCCTCACTTTTCAGATTATTTTCTCCACAGAATATTTTATTTAGTATTTTTACCTTTCCAGTAAATATATTTCCAGTTTATAGTTTCTTTTAAGGTCATCTTTTTAGATTCCATTTTTCTATTTCTCCTATACACTGATTCTAAATTGAAAACAAAACCTTTATATGAATTGCAGATGAAAATGGACTTAACAATAAGTATGTATATGAAGTATGTATATGAAGTATGTATTATGAAGTATGTATATGTTTTTCAAGAGCATTTCACCGTTATGTTGCGGACAATATGGAAATAAGAATGAAGTACATAGAATTGTAACAGCGGCGTAATTGTCATAAATTGATTATACTCACTTCTGGTGGTATAATTTATACAATAAGGTATCAAAGGTGAGGAGTGGGTCGAAAAAACCCGCTCCTTCTTATTGAATATTTAATTATCAGCTGAAAAACCGGACTTTTAACTTTCAGGCTGACTGACTAATTTACCGGGAGGAAGGATGAATGGATAAGAGAATTGATGCAGTTTATGACATGACGGTTTCAGCCATTGAAAATGCCGGGTACAGTCTCTACCATCTTGAATATGTCAATGAAGAGGGTGAGGATATCTTAAGATTCTATATATCCCACAGGGATTCAGATGAAGCCATTACACTCGATGACTGCGAAAAAGTGTCGAGGATGGTAAGTCAGATACTCGATGAAAATGACCCAATAGAAGAACATTATATACTTGAAGTTCAGTCTCCCGGGCTTTTCAGACCGCTTTTCACTGAAAACCAGAGAAAGGATGCTCTGGGAGAAAGGGTAAGGGTCAGATTAAGGGAAGACTTTAAGGGAAAGAAAAACTATCTTGGGATATTAAAATCCACAGAAAGCGATAAAATTACTGTTTCCCAGGACGACAAAGACTGGGAAATATCCGTATCAGATATCAGGGAATTAAACCTTGAACCTGAGATTTAAGGGGGAGATTGTAAAAATTGAAACAGAATGACAAGACGAGGAAGGAAATTATTTCTGCACTCCATGAAATAGCAAAGCTCAAAGGTATAGACGAAGAGCTTTTATTCACAACACTTGAGGATGCACTTTCTGCAGCCTACAGGAAGAACTACAGCGATACTTCCACACAGGATATCAAAAGTATTGTGGACAGAAAGTCCGGTGAAATAAAGATTCTCAACTTAAAAAAGGTCGTTGAAGAAACTGAAGACGATGCCTCAGAAATATCACTTGAAGAAGCGAGGGAAAATGACCCCACGATAGAACCCGGTGATGTCTGGCAGGAAGAAGTGACCCCTGAAAACTTCATGAGGGTTGCCGCTCAGTCTGCAAAGCAGATTGTGACACAGAGAATAAAGGAAGCAGAAAGATCAATTATCTACACGGAATTTGCCGAAAAGGAATTTGAACTTATTTCAGGACTTGTACAGAGAAAGGACAAGGGAAATATCTATATTGACCTTGGTAAACTCGAAGCTGTTCTTATTCCGGCTGAACAGATTCCCGGAGAGAATTTAAAATTCAACGAAAGGGTTCAGCTTTATATTTCCGAAGTAAAGCAGAACACCAAGGGACCTGTAATAACAGTATCGAGGGCAAACCCGGGGCTTGTAAGAAGGCTTTTTGAGAGGGAAGTTCCTGAAATATACGACGGTACAGTTGAAATCAAATCAATCAGCCGTGAACCAGGTTCAAGGACGAAGATAGCAGTATATTCAAAGGATGAAAATGTCGATGCTACAGGAGCCTGTGTCGGAAACAAGTCCCAGAGAGTACAGAATATAGTAAGGGAACTTAAAAACGAAAAAATCGACATCATCGAATGGAGCAAGGACCCATCGGAGTACATTGCAAATTCATTAAGTCCTGCAAGGGTGAAGGATGTCATTATCACTGAAGGTGAAAACAGCGCAAGGGTAATTGTGGAAGATTCACAGCTCTCCCTTGCAATAGGCAAGGAAGGGCAGAATGTAAGACTTGCTGCAAGACTTACAGGCTGGAAAATTGATATCAAATCCGATCAGGATCCTGAAGCCTACAATGTACCAAAGAAGAAGGAAAAGGAAGAAGAAGTAAAAGCTATGGAAGAAGCTGAATTTTCAGGGTATTCCGATGAAGTGACTGAGGAAGTCAGCGTACCGGAATCCCAGATTCCATCAGAAACTGAACCCCATCTTTCTTATGAAGAAGATGAAGGAGCAGCATCAGAAGATACAGATGACCTCGCTGAAAAGGAAATCAGAAAAGATGTCGCTGAAGATCTTTCAGGAGATTAACAGGAAGATGCTTTTTTCCTAGTCAGAAAGAGTCAGGATTTTTAAAGAACCGGGAAGAAAATCCACAGGAAACCGGCAGAAAAAATAACGATATAACATGAGAATGAAAGAGAGG
>JBDHVQ010000228.1:0-3342 GCA_039809845.1 Clostridiaceae bacterium
AACTGGGAGCCGGCACAGACCCCACTGAAGGGGCTGCCCTTGCAATGGCAATCCTTGAAGAACTGAGAGTCAGGGGAGCAAGGGTCATTGCAACAACCCACTACTCTGAACTTAAAGCCTATGCCTTAAAAACGGAAGGGGTTGAAAATGCTTCCGTTGAATTTGATGTAAATACACTAAGGCCAACATATAAGCTCCTCATAGGAGTTCCGGGAAAATCCAATGCATTCCTCATATCCAAAAGACTCGGCCTTTCCGAACATATAATCGACAAGTCACGAAAATTAATAACGGAAGATTCCTTAAGATTCGAAGACCTCATAGAAAACCTTCAGGCTTTCAGTATTAAAGCCAGGGAAGATGCCTTAAGATCCGAAACACTAAAAAGACAGCTCGAGGAAAAGACAAAAGAACTCGATGAAAAGCTTGCCGGAATCGAGAGGATGAGGGAAAAGGAACTTGAGGATGCAAGGCGAGAGGCGAGAAATATTTTAAGGGATGTCAAGGATGAAGCCGATGATATCTTAAAAGCCATAAGAAACCTTCCTTCAGCCGGATCATCCGTAAGACAGGAGCTTGAAAAGGGAAGACAGAGACTAAGGGATACCATGGCACTCATAGACGATACTTCCGGGGAAGACAAAAAATCCGGCACAAGATCAGGACTTAAGATAAAAGCCGGGGAAGAATACACCCATACAGGAATCAACCAGAAGGTTACTGCTCTTACAGAACCTGATTCAAAGGGCAACCTCATGGTACAGGCAGGAATCATGAAAATTTCAGCAAATGTAAATGACTTATCCTCCGGAAAAGCTTCTAAAGAAGAGAAAAAAAGAGAAAAGCGCGCCATGAATCTCAACCTTAAAAGCGTGCCAATGTCCATAGATTTAAGGGGACTTGACGGGGAAGAGGCAGTATACAGGGTCGATTCATATCTTGATGAAGCGGCAATGGCAAATCTTAAGGAAGTTACCGTAATACACGGGGTCGGAACAGGTGTCCTGAAGAAGAAAGTATCGCAGCTTCTTAAAAAACATCCCCATGTCAGAAAGTTCCGTCCCGGTGAATACGGGGAAGGCGGCATGGGAGTGACCATGGTGGAGGTAAAATAAAATGAAGATACTCGTCAGTGCATGTCTTATGGGGCAGAAGGTAAGATACGACGGAAAAGACCGTTTCACTGAAGGAATGGAAAAGCTTTCACAGTACCATGAACTGTTACCTTTCTGCCCGGAAGTTTCAGGGGGACTTCCGGTTCCGAGGGAACCTGCAGAATTAAACGGCAAAGCCCGGGATATATTAAACGGGGAAGGAAGTATCCTTACATCTTCAGGAAATGATGTCACGGCAGAATTCCTGGAAGGCGCCGGAAAAGCCCTTGCACTTTGCCTTGAAAAGGGAGCTGAAGCCGCCATACTTAAAGACGGAAGTCCATCCTGCGGTTCAACATATGTATATGACGGTAACCACTGTGGTGTCAAAATTCCCGGAATGGGAGTTACTGCAGAACTTCTGACTGCAAACGGCATCAGAGTATTTTCAGAAAAGAACTTCCATGAACTTATCCCGGAGGAATGTGATTACGTCCGGGGAGAGTAAAGGGAACCACTGATGGTATTTAATTTATACTCCACTAAGAAATAACCAATCATTACTTAAGAACTTATAAGATAAAGAAGTATTGAGATAATGAATTACTAAGATACTAAGATACTGAGATAATTTGATAATCTGATAATTTGATATATGGATATTCAAATATTCGGATATTCATTTATCAAATATACATACAACCAAAATAATAAACATTGTTTTTTACGACAAAACAAAAGGGGGTAACTATGACTGATAAGGAAATAAGGGATAAAGCGAGGGAACTCTTAAAACCCTGGTGCAGGGTATGTCCTGAGTGTAACGGAATTGCATGCAGGGGAGAAGTTCCGGGAATGGGCGGCAAAGGCACAGGAAGATCCTTCATTAATGCCTTTGACGAAGTTAAAAAGATTGACCTTAACATGAAGGTCATCCACGGAGCGCAGGATCCTGACATGAAGTGCAGTTTCTTCGGGGAGGAAATGGATGCACCGGTATTTGCAGCTCCGGTTACAGGAACTACACTTAACATGGGCGGAAAACTTACAGAACGTGAATACATAAAGTCTGTTGTAGACGGATGTTTTGAAGGCGGTCTTATTCCCATGGTCGGTGACACTGCAAAGCCTGAATTCCTGACTGAAAACCTTAAAGTTATAAAGGAAAGCGGAAAAAAAGGTATTGTATTCATAAAACCCTGGGAAAATGATGTAATACTTGAAAAGATAGCTGAAGCAAAGGAAGCAGGAATATGTGCTGTCGGTGTGGATGTCGATGCTGCAGGTCTTGTGACCCTCAATATGCACGGGAGGGGAGTATCTCCAAAAACCACAGAGGAAATCAGAGAACTGGTGAGTAAGGCAGGGATACCGTTTATAGCAAAGGGAATACTGACTATGGAAGACGCCGATGCCTGTTTCAACGCAGGAGCTGACGCCATCGCTATTTCAAACCACGGCGGAAGAGTACTCGATTATGCGCTCCCTCCCGTAAAAATACTCCCTGAAATTGCTGCAAAATATAAGGGAAAGATGAAAATATTCATAGACGGCGGCATAAGGGATGGAATTGATGTGTTCAAGATGCTTGCCCTTGGAGCAGACGGCGTACTCATCGGAAGACCCTTTGTAACATACAGTTTCGGTGGCGGTACAGAAGGTGTAAAGATGTTCTGCGACAGAATAAAATCTGAACTTAAGTCTGCCATGACTCTCTGCGGTGCAAAAAACTTAAGTGAAATCAATTCATCCATGGTAACCATTAAAAATTAATAAATCTTGTCAGTCAGGTCCTTAATTCAATTCTGAATTCAGGACCTGATTTTTTTAACCGTTCTTTCTGATTTGGTCGGTTCATATGGGTTCTCTTTCTGTAATTTTATCTCTCCAGTTAATAATTAATTTACATCCTTAAACCCTTCTTCTTCATTACCCATTATCATTTGCATACTAAAATTACAGTATGTATCTGAAGCACAAATTTGAATCATGATTTGAATCATTTGCTTTAATCATTTGCTTTAATCATTTGCTTTAATCATTTGCTTTATTCTTTTGCTTGAATCATGCGTTTGAATATATGGAAGCTTTTTAAGAAGTAATATGAATTCTGGATCGCAAGAATGTGATACTAAGGATTCTGATTATTAATGATCCTGACTATATTTTAAATTATGTGGAGGTAGGCTTATGACCGGAGTTGAAATTGATTTTGTGGTAAAGGATTCAGTTGCAGCCCTTGAACTTT
>JBDHVQ010000229.1:0-3325 GCA_039809845.1 Clostridiaceae bacterium
TGCAGTCTTTACAAAAACGAGGAGCGCCCCTACGGCATAGTTACCTGTTATAAGCGGGAGTGTGATTCTTCTCAGACGGTAAAGGAACTTTCCACCTGAAACCCTCGCACTTTCCTCCATGCCCGCACTGATATCTGAAAGCGCATTCTTCACTATGGTAAGCATAAAGGGAAATACATGGAGACTCATTACAAGCACCAGACCTCCAAATGAAAAGAATTTCTCGGAAATGCTTCCTGTCCCCGGAAAAAGCTGCTGAAAAAGTCCCCTCTTCTGAACAAAGAGAATCCATCCCATGGAAGCTATATAGGGCGGAGTCATAAAAGGAATCATAAGGACAACATCTAACCATTTTCTTTTTCCGATGTCTGTCCCTGCAGTAATGAATGCAAGGGGAACTGCAATTATTGTGGAAAGACATACCACCGATAGTGAAAGGATGAGTGTATTTATTATTGTCCTGATATTTTTAACGTCTGAGACTGTCTTCCATACCCCATAAAAATCCAGGTGTCCATCCGGCATAAGAGCCCTGCGGAAAATCATCATGAGGGGCAGAATAACGATAACTATAAGGATAAGGCAGATGGGTACTATCCACCCACCTGACTTATCCTTTTAAGTGAATCTTTTCTATTTTGTGATTTCATTGAGTTGATTGGCTATATCTTTTGCATTTTTCATCATCCATGTCCAGTCGGAATTTAACAGAGGGATATCTGAAACATTGGCACGCTTGTCTGTCTTTATGTCTTCCCTGCCGGGGAGAAGATATGCATCAGCAACGAGTTTCTGTCCTTCGTCTGATATGAGATAGTCCATGAAGGCTTTTGCATTGTCAGTATTGGGGCTTGTCTTCAATATCATTGCAGGACGTGGGTTTATAACTGTTCCGCCTGCGGGGTAATAAATGTCGAGGGGTTCTCCCTTTGCCTTTGCAGAATATGCATTGTAATCCACACCTGCCACGAGAATTCCCTTTTCTCCTGTTGTAACAGCTTCCAAGGCAGCTGCATTGGGTCCTGGTACCGTCATGCCGTTTGCCGCAAGATTTTCCCATGTCTTCCAGCCTTCTTCCTCACCCTTTACATTGATATATCCTGAAAGGAAGTCCTTGGCAGCTCCTGATTTTGTGGGATCGGGAAATACCAGCTGATCCTTGTATTCGGGAGCAGAAAGTTCCTTCCAGTCAGCTTTTAATTCAGGGAATATTGTGGTGTTGTATATTACTCCAACTGCAGATGCACTTGTACCGAATATCATGTTGTCTTCATCCCTGAAGTTTTTATACAATTTGTCAGATTCTTTTGATGCATAGGACATTACCATATCTTTTTCCTTCATTGAAAGGCCGTCTGCCCATGATGCAAGAATAACCACATCCGCAATGGGGTTTGCAGCTTCCGCATCGAGTTTTGCAAGGATTTCTCCGGTAGTTCCCTGGAACTGTTCGACCTTAACACCAGTTTTTGCTTCAAAACCGGCTGCTATCTTATCCGCAAGACCTGCAGGAGAGGGCATATATACTGTCACCTTTCCTGAAAGAGCCGACGGTGCTGCCTGTGATGCATTTGAAGAAGCAAGGGCAGAAACAGAAGAGAGTGAGTCCCACTGCAATGGAAAGAGAAAGAAGTGAAGCTGTGATTTTACGTATTATAAAAATTCCTCCGTGTATTTTATTTTCAGCCTGCAAAGTTGAGAATGTTTTCTTCTTTGATATAAACATCTATTTCATCTTACAGCGGTTTTTCAGGGGCAAAAGCATGCCATTTTGTTCCTCCTTCCTCCAGGAGGAGATCATAGCCATTTCCGCTGTACTGAACTGTTCTGACTTTCATCCTGTGGCATTCTGAGTTGCCGGGATCTTCAAACATCAGTGATTCCGGACGGAACATGGAGTTTTCATCTGTCCAGTTGTACTTTCCGACAAACCCCGCCACAAATCTGGTTCAGGGATTCCTGTATATATCTTCAGGTTTACCTTCCTGTTCTATGTGTCCCTTATTCATGACCATAATGACATCGCTCATGGATAATGCTTCTGTCTGGTCGTGGGTTACAAATACCGCGGTTATTTTAAGTTCATCCACAAGGATCTTTAATTCAGTCCTCATTTCATCCCTTAAAACAGCATCGAGGGCCGAGAGCGGTTCATCAAAAAGTATGCATCTTGGTTTTGTTACCATGGCACGGGCAAAGGCGACTCTCTGCTGCTGTCCCCCCGAAAGTTCATGGGTATACCTTTCTCCGTACCCAGTAAGTCTTACAGATTCAAGAGCTTTCTTAACCATCAAGTCAATACTTCCCTTTACTTTGCCGGCTCTTAAGCCGAATGCCACATTTTCAGCAACACTCAGGTGAGGCCACAGTGCAAAATCCTGGAAAACAAATCCGAGCTTCCGTTCTTCAGGAGGTACATTGATTCCTTCAGAAGATGAAAATACAGTTTTATCACCGAATATGATCTCACCCTTATCAGGCGTTTCAAGCCCTGAAATCATCCTCAAAAGGGTGGTCTTCCCGCATCCTGAAGGTCCGAGAAGAGTTGTGACTTTACCGCTTTCAATTACGGTTTCTCCCGGAATATCGACTGCCGGAACAGTTCCGAAGGACTTTTCCATATTTCTCAAAGTTATTTTCACTTATCTACCTCCAGTAACAAGCTTCAAGAATATCACAGAGAAAATACCGTATAAACTGCAGTAATGTTGAATATATGTAAAATAAAAAGAGGATAAATTTAACATGGTAAATCATCCCGGGATTCACAGATGACAAGGGTAAAAAGTGATGTTCCCTTAAATTTTTTCATTTAACTCCTGAATAATAAGATTATTCCCTCAAAAAGATTGTTCAGCTTAATGAGACCGTTCAGATCAAAAATATTGTTCAGTTTAATGGGAGTGTTCATGTCAGAAATATAATTCAGGTCAATTAATTTCTCCCTTGTGTTTATTATTTCTCTCTTCGGGGAAAAATAATACTGCACAGGAGGTAGCAAAATGAATAAAGGAAAATTATTTTTTAAAAAAATCCCCGTAAAAAAAATCCCGGTTAAAAAAATCATTTCGTGTCTTACAGCAGGAATCCTTGCAGGTACTTTTATCCTTGCCCACGAGGCGAGAGCCTCAGAGGAAGATACAACCAGAATATTTATTTCTTCAGGAGTTTTTTCTGAGGCAGCTGAGGACAAAGTAAATTTCAGCAGGACAATAACATCAGTTTCACCCTCACTGTTACTCTGTAACGGTAATTTCTCAGAAACGGGAAACGGCGATATTCCTGCTGACATACATGAGTATTCCTGGGATGCGGTCAATCTCGG
>JBDHVQ010000230.1:0-3325 GCA_039809845.1 Clostridiaceae bacterium
CCAGGCAGAGTGTGCTGCCCTGTCTTTAAAAATCCACAATATTTCTCCTGTAAGTCCTGTAGAGATTCTTTAATTCCCCGAGGGTCTCATCGAAGACTTTCTGAAGGTCTGATGCTTTTTTATAGTCTTCATTCCTGAATGCATCCCTGATCCTGGTCATAAGACAGTCGTTGTTTTCCCTGTCCTTTGAAAGTTCCATCCTTAAATCCCTTACTCTTATCCACCTTGCAAGGTCTAAGTCATTTGAATAGTCGGGTTTATGAAGAATCTTCATGGCCCTTATCTCTTCAGTTACAGAGGGCAGTACCCTCGTTGTAAGTTCGAGCTTCCACTTGTTTAAAATAAAGAGCTTGTAGGATTCTATAAGGGCATCTGTAAGCACCCCGCCTTCTTTAAGGACTTCCACCTTTTCCGGATACTTTATAAAGTTTGAAAAATTCTCATATACTGTTTCAGGCATTTTTCCGAAGTACTTTTCCCTCTCTTCATCAGAATACTCTTCAAACACATCGAGTTCAGACCTGTAGGCTCTTTCCTTTTCAAGATATCCTGCGTCTTCACCGGGTTTTTTGGAAAGTTCACCGAGAAGTTCATCTTCAGACCTGCCATTTTCAAGGGCATATTTTATTCCGTCCATCATGGTCATGAGCATTGTGGTTATACAAAGATAGGTATTGGTATGTGGATTGGGGGACCTCAATTCAAACCTTGTGGCATATGGGTTTTCAGTATCTCTTATCAGACCGAGTAAAACCGTCCTGTTCCTCGAAGGGACATCTTCAGTTACCCCGAGGGAAGTCACTGTACATATAGGTGCTTCGTACCCTTTTTTAAGTCTTTTGAGGGAATCTATACTCTGTATTACAAAGGGACTTATAACTTCATAGTTTTTAAGTATTCCCATGACAGAACCGTATCCGAATAAAGACATGAAGTGGCCGCAAGGTCCATGGAAAAGATTAACCTTCCTTCCGTCCTTTAATTCAGCCATTACACCGAGGTGGGTATGTTCCCCCGACCCTGCAACATTTTCAAGGGGCTTTGCAAGGTAGGTGACATCGAGTCCTTCCCGCCTGAAAGTATCCTTTATGAGATATTTTACTATTATCTCATTGTCTGCAGATCTTAGGGCCGTTGAAAACTTCCAGTCTATTTCAAGCTGCTCCATGACTCCGTGGTAGGCGCGGTCTTCACCAAGTCTTGGCTTAACTCCTCCCACTTCCTTATGTCCCATTTCCGGAGAAAGGCCGTATTTTTCCATGAGTGTCAGTGTTTTTTCAAGGGCAGTCCTGACACTTCCCCTCGTCCTTGCCCAGTACTGTTCCTTAAGACTCTGGGATGATGAAAGTTCTTCGGTTTCCCGTCCCACACCAGGGCTCATGACCCAGAATTCAAGTTCCGTGGCTGAGGTTATGGAAAGACTCCTGATATCCTCACCGGTAAAACCCAGAGATTCCACAGAATGGGGATATTTTTTTACAAGACTTAAAAGCTCTTCTTCAAACCAGTTCATGGCTTTTTTCAGAATGCTCCTTGAATCCACTGCATTGCCGCTGTGGTATAAAAAACATGGAATCTTGAGAGTTGCCACGGGAATCCCTGTTTCTTCGTGTATATAGTCGTGGTTGTAGTCAACCCACCAAACTGCATCCCTATCAGCCACCATGTCTATCTTTGCATTGTTCAGTACTGCAATACCGGGAAGTATTACAGAAGATCCGTCTGTCTGTACAGCAGTACCCTTTAAAAAGGTATCGATGTCTTTTAAAAACACACCCACCGGTATCTTTTCATCAGTTTCATGTCCTGCAAGGTCCACCCCTGAAATACTTACAAACCGGATATAGGGATTATCCCCGAGAATCCTTACAAGATTTTCCCTGTCGTGGTATTCCGGCAATATATAATAGAGCTTTTCCATGTTTCACCGCCTTCAAGAAAATAATTACACTCAATTATATTTCTGATTTTTTCAAGGGTCAATTGATGTAACCGTCACTCCTCCAGTATAGATAAAATAAATCTTCCCTCCTTATTTTTCCTGGCTGAAGACTGCCCTGGTCCATCATCTGATCTGATCTGATATACTCCATGGGTTTTATAAAATGAGATTCTTCTGATAGAATAAACTGAGTGTGAGAGGGTGATTAAATGGAAGACAAAAGATTAAATCCCATAGGAATATTTGATTCAGGGGTCGGAGGAATAAGTGTTTTAAAAGAAACCATGAAACTTCTGCCCGGGGAAAATTACATATATATAGGAGATTCGAAAAGGGCACCATATGGCTGCCGCCCGGTTGAAGAAATAAGGGAAATTTCCGAAGAAATTACAGAAGAACTAATAAAAAAAGGGGCAAAGGCCGTGGTGGTCGCCTGCAATACAGCAACATCAGCTGCAGTTTCATATTTAAGAGAAAAGTACACGGACATTCCCATCGTAGGGACTGAACCGGCATTAAAACCTGCAGTTACTGAAAATCCCGAAGGAACTGTATTGGTCCTTGCAACCATGAGAACCCTTGAAGAGAAAAAATTTGCAGATCTTCTTCAGAAGGTCGCATCCCAGAGAAAAGTTATAAGCCTTCCCATGGTGGGTCTTGTGGAACTCATAGAATCAGGAAAAAAAGACAGTGAAGAAACGTTCAGATTCATAGAATCAAAACTTTATGGAACTGACCTTAATGAAGTAACTGCCGCAGTTTTAGGATGCACCCACTATCCCTTTATAAGACATCACCTCGAAAGACTTCTCCCAGGAGTCAGTATATACGATGGTGCCCGTGGCATTTCAAGAAGACTCAAGGAAATCCTTGATGAAAAGGGACTGAAGAATCCCGGTAAAAAGGGAAAGACTGAAATAATCAATACCGGAGGGAATGATCTTAAGCTCCTATCGGAGAATCTTCTTTATAAATAAATAAAACCTGGGGAATCACTTATTTGGTGTAAGGCAGAGTCATGAACTCTTATCACCAGAGATTGCTCCTCTTTTCCTTCAGGAAATGTTCTTCAGAAAAAGATAAATGAATTAATTAATTAATAGATTGATTTATTTATTTACCATTGTTAGGGTCAGTTGAATTTGACCATCACAGTCAAAATATAAAAAAGAGTTCAGTCTGGAGTTTAATTTCCATGCCTGAGCTCTTTTTTGGTTTTCATTTTTTAGTCTTTGATTTTTTAGTCTTTGATTTTTTAGTCTTCATGTGTTTTATCATAACAGTGTCCTGAAATGATTGAATGGATTGGTGTCAGGATATTACTGATGCTGTTTTTCGTTCAGTTACAGCTTTTTTATTTTTACTGGGCTTTGTACTTGAACA